>CAZHKB010000005.1:0-26453 GCA_964533405.1 uncultured Phycisphaeraceae bacterium
CGGGCAGAAGATCGGATCGCTCAAAGAAAAAGACGGTGGCTAAATCGCCACCGTCGCCGTCGCAATCTCCGACCACGGCCCCTTCTCCCCACGTGTGTTGATCCAGTCGCAGATCCGCCGTGGCGGGCGAGCCATGTAAACGGCGGTTTTGCCGCCTTCGCCGGGCTTGAACTCGGCGCGGAAGGTCGGCTTGGTGGTCATGGTCAGGAAGACCAGCGCGGCGGGGTTCGTGGGCGCGGGCAAGTCGGCATGTGGGGGCCACGAGTTTCGCCCACACCTCGGCCCCGAGCCGCCTGCGGGCCGGGCGGACAGTCACCAACGACGGGACGTTCGAGGCTTGCCGGGCCGTCTCGCCAGACGCACCACCTTCGCATGGACGCCCTATGCCAACAGCATCACGTCCTCGACCGCTCGCCGCACGGCCGGGAGCAGTTCCGGCCCGCGTCCGACGCGGATCAGGATCTGCGGAAACTCGCTCGTCCCAAGAAGCATGGCCAGACGTGGCCTCAGCGTGGGCACCTCGATGGGCTGATTCAAGTACGACGAGGTCAGCGCCGCCGCCGTGATCGACAGCAGCGCCCGTTCCATCGCTTGTCCGGCCGCGATCCAGTCGGCGGTCTCGTCGCCCTGTGTCGTGAAGACGCCGATAGCTGGCGATCCCTCGGCCAGCGCGTGGTCCTTGGCCGCCTGCCCTTTGCCCATATCGAACGTGCGGATGATCAGCGCGCCCACCGGCGAGAGCAGGTCGGGCATGCCGAAGGCGTATCCCGACATCCCGTCGCGTTCGGCGGCGCGGCGGGAGTGCACCCACGAGGCCAGTTCGCGACGAAACCTCGGGTCGGCGCACTGGAGGCGGTCGCCCTCGGCGATCAACTCCGCGGCTCGGTGCTTGTGTTCGGGTTCGAGGATCCAGTGCAGCCTCACGCCGCAGGACGCGGCCTGCGCACCCGCCGAGGCCAGCACAGCCTCGGGCACAGGTGTTGACTCGAAGGCGCGTCGTGTGGTTCGCCGTTTGGTAATGGCTTGGAAGAGCGCGGGGTCCGAAGTCGCAGGGCGTGCCCCGGTACCCCGCACGACGGCAAGCAAATCAGGCTCGCTCGCATCGGGCAGGTGCGTCGCGGCAGCGTCCATCCCGAACCGTTCGGCGGCGACCATCAGGTTAGCCAGTGCCGCCCCGCAACTGATCACCAGCGCCCGATCAACGGGGTCTACCACTGGCAGCGCTCTGGTGCGGTCGGCGAAGAGGTCGAGGCGGTCGCCGCGAATCTTGAACAGCCACGGCTGCGTGTTGTGCCCCGAGGGCGCGAGGACGGCGTAGCGGACGAGGAAGCGAAGTTGTGCCTCTGACGGGCCACCGATCGGGTAGTCGTGCTCGTCGATGGTCCACGTGTTCATGCGATGATGGTACGGTTGGACGGGGCAAGGAGAGCCCTCTCTCGCGGGCGGTTACGCCGCCACCGTCGCCGTCGCAATCTCCGACCACGGCCCCTTGTCTCCGCGTGTGTTGATCCCGCGGGTCATGGAGACAACGGTTGTGCCGCCTTCGCCGGGCTTGAACTCGGCGCGGAAGGTCGGCTTGGAACCTGTATCGCGGATCGGGGTCGGCCCGGGGAGGCAAGCAGTCCCGCGGGTCGGCCATCCGGCTTTCCGATCGGCCTCCCCCCTTTCTTCTAGGACTTTGCTTGCTTCAACGCGGCGGATCAGGTGTAGTGTTCGGGTGGCGTTCCTTGGGTTGTTTGGCTCCGTCGCTTTCGTGTGATGCGCCATCAAACTCGCGCTCTGGGGTTGCCAGGTGTTGTTCTCGCGGCGTCGGCCCATGCCGGGCGGTGGTTGGTCAACACGGTCAGATGGGAAAAAGGGAGAACTCCGATGCGAACGGGCACCAAGGCCTTGGTGATGGCGGCCATGTCGGGTCTGGCCGCGAGCGCCTCGCTCGGGCAGAATCAGGCTTGGCTCCACCAGTTTGGAAGCATCGCGGATGAGTTGTCGTCGGGCGCGGCGTCGGACGGCGCGGGCGGCCTCTATGTCGCGGGTGAGACGGTGGGCAGCCTGGGCGGGCCCAGCAGCGGGAACTTCGACGCGTGGCTCGCGCGGTACGACGCCGCTGGCAACCGCCTTTGGATCCGCCAGTTCGGGACCACGGCGTTCGACGTGGCGCACATGGCGGCACCCGACGGGGCGGGCGGCGTGTTCGTCTCGGGGTACACCGACGGGGTCATCGGAACGACGCCCGTGGGCGACCGCGACGCGTTTATCGCGCGGTACAACGGGCTGGGCGACCGCGTTTGGATCCGCCAGTTCGGCACGAGCGGACGCGACGCGGGCGAGGCGCTGATCTCCGACGGCGCGGGTGGCGTGTTCATCGCCGGGTATACCGATGGAAACCTGGGAGGGCCCAACGCGGGCGAGTGGGATGCGTGGATCGCGCGCCTGGATTCCCAGGGCAACACGGTGTGGATGCGGCAGTTGGGTGGGGTCTCGACCGACTTCGCCTCGTCGCTGGCGGCCGGGCCTGCGGGAGGGGCGTACGTCGGTGGGCTGACCTTCAACAGTCTGGGCGCGCCAAGCGCGGGGGCCCGCGATGTGTGGGTCGCACTCTACAACTCGAGCGGCACCCAGCAGTGGATTCGCCAGTTGGGGACCACCTCGGACGACTATCTCCGCCGCAACAACCTGGCGTCCGACGGCGCGGGCGGGGTCTACCTTGGCGGAGAGACGCTCGGCTCGCTGGGCGGGCCCAATGTCGGGGGCTCCGACGCGTGGTTGGCCCGATACAGCGTGGCCGGCGCCGAACTGTGGAAGCGGCAGATCGGCACGCCCGTCGGCGACGTGGCGTGGGGGCTTGCGTCCTCGCCCGCGGGGCGCGTGTTCATCGGCGGCTCGACGCGCGGGAATCTGGGTGGAACCAACGCGGGCGGACAGGACGCCTGGCTGGCGGAGTACAACGAGACGGGCGCCCAGGTCTGGGTCCGCCAGTTCGGCAAGAGCGGCGATGATGAGGCCGGGGCGCTCGCGCCCGACACGGCGGCCCCTCCCGGTGTGTTCATGGCCGGCAATACGACGAGTTCGCTCAACACGCCCAACGCCGGCGGAAACGACGTTTGGGTCACGCGCTACATCCCCGCGCCATGCGTCACGGGCACACTGCATGTGGACGACTCGGCCCCGGCGGGCGGGTGCGGCATCTCGTGGGGATCGGCGATGAACGACCTGCAGGCCGCCCTGATCGCGGCCGCGGGCACTCCCAACATCGTCGCGATCAAGGTCGCGCAGGGCATGTATCGACCCGGTCCCATCGGAACCAACGTGGGCGTGTCCTTCGTGCCTCGCCACGGGGTGGTGATCCAGGGCGGCTACGCGGGCGTGACCGAGGTCGGGCCCGACACCCGCAATCCGACGCTCTTCAAGACCATCCTCTCGGGCGACATCAACGGCGACAACCTGCCGAGCGACCCCTTCGCCAACCGCACCGACGACACCAACAACATCGTCCGGATTCCGGTGGGCGCATCGGTCACGCTCGACGGCGTGACGATCGAGCAGTCGTGGCCTCGCAACGCGCCGCGGTACGGCGGGGGCGTGCTCAACGAGGGAACGGTGTTCCTCACCGAGTGCGTGCTGCACGAGAACGATGGGCAGTACGGGTCGGGCCTGTGGACCAGCGGCACCGCGGAGATCAACCGAAGCCGCGTCATCGGCAATCGCGTGAGCGGCGACGGCGGGTCGCTGGCGGCCAGCGGGCCCACCGGCGTGCTCCGCGTGCGGAACACGGCGATCACCGGCAACTACGCCTTCCTGTCGGGGGGGTGCGTGCTGGCGGACCTGGGCGGCGACGTGTACCTGGACCACTGCTCGATCTCGGGCAATCGGGCGGAGAATGCGTTCTCGGCGATCCTGGCCCGCGGCGCCGGCTCGACCGTCAATCTGGCGGGAACGGTTGTCTGGCACAACCAGCCCAACCCCATCGGCACCGCCTCGGGCGGGGTCATCACCACCGTCTACTCGAACGTTGAGGGTGGATGGTCCGGCTCGATCAACGCCTTCCCGCGCTTCGAGCGCATCCCCGGGCCCGGCCCGGATGGCCTGTGGTGGACCGCCGACGACGACTTCGGCGACCTGCGCCTGAAGCCCGGCTCGCCCAACATCGACGCGGGTGATAACCAGGCGATCCCCGTGGGGTTCACGACCGACCTGGGCGGCCTGCCCCGCTTCCGGGAGGACACGGGAACGACCAACACCGGGCGCGGGCCCGCTCCGATCGCCGACATCGGCGCCCACGAGTTCCAGGGCACGACCCCCTGCCGGGCCGACCTGACCACGACGGCGGTCCCTGGCTCGCCGGGGTACGGCGTGGCGAACGGCATCCTGAACAACGACGACTTCTTCTACTACCTGAGCGTGTTCAGTTCGTCAATTGGGTGCAGCCCGGGCGGCACGCCTTGCGGGTCGCCCCCGGACCTGACCACCACGGCGATCCCGGGAACGCCCGGGTATGGCGTGCCGGACGGGGTGCTGCAGAACGACGACTTCTTCTACTACCTGGCGTTGTTTGCGGCCGGGTGCTGAGTCAACCTTTCGGCGGCGAACCCGGGGGGTTCTCGAAGGGTCGGGCTGACGTGATGTTGGCGAGCGGCATCGCGAGGCTGGCCTTTGGCCTACCGCGCCCGGGAGGTATTTTGCTTGCGTTGCACGTCCGCGCGTGGTTATGCTGTGGCGTCGGTTCGCCCGCGCTGGGGTTGGCGCGGCTCGAACTGGCGGGCGACTCGGGCTGGATCACGGGCACAGTCCGGTCGCCCCGTCCGGTCGTGCTAAAGTTGAGTGCCCCCCGCCGTCCGGCCCAAGCCGGGCGGGCCGAGCGCCGAGGAAGCTGAGGGCCGCCGTTTCGGGCCATTCGTGCTCGGGGCGGCGATTCGACGGCGTGCCAAGGAAGAGTTGTATGAGCCAGGCTGGCGTTCCCGTTGAAACCGCACGCGGCTATGGTGCGCCCACGATGACTCAGTTCAGCGTGTTCCTGGCCAACAAGGTGGGGAAGCTCTACGACGTGGTGGAGGCCTTGGAGAGCGCCAACAGCCAAGTGTGCGCGATCAACGTACACGAGGCGAGCGACCATGCGGTGGTGCGGCTGATCACGACCAACGCCGCGATCGCCAAGCGGGTGCTGGTGCAGGAGAGGCTCCCCTATGCCGAGCACGACGTGCTCGTGGTGGAACTCTCGAACGGCAGGACGATCGCGCACCTGTGCCTGTGCCTGCTGTCGGCGGAGATCAACATCCACTTCGCGTACCCGCTGATGCTGCGGCCCAACGGCACCCCGACCATCGCGCTGGCGGTGGATGAGCCGACGCTGGCGGGCCAGATTCTTCGGCGCAAGGAGTACCGCCTGTTCGGCGAGGCCGACGTGGCGGACCCGCACTGAGACCGTGGCGTGGGCCTGCGCACGCGGCAGACTTTCCGACCGCGTCGGCGACCGTCTCAGGCCACGCCGCGCAGCAGCGTCGGCCCTTCGGGCACCACCGCGCCACCCGCCCGCTCCAGAGTCAAGGCAAACGCCGTCGCTCGGCCCACCGCCACGCCCGGCTTGATGGGGATGATGACTTCACCCGTGACGGGGTCGGCCGAAGCGAGCGAGATATCGAACACGCCGCCGCTGACGGGATAGCGGTCGTCGCGGGTGGAATCGGTGATCCAGAGCTGGTACTGGCTCTGGGCAAAGTCGCTGGCGGGAAGGCCTCGGACGCGGAGGTAACCCTCCTGGCGCGACTGGCTCCAGACGACCTCGGCGACGACGCCCTGATAGCCCTGAGCGCCGGGCTCCTCGGATGGATCGAGCACGAGCGTCATGGCGTCGGAATCGGACTGGATCAGGGCGGTGCGGAGCTCGGCGGGGCTGAGCGGGTCGGTCACGCCCGCGACGCGAGGCCACCAGGCGACGGCGGCAAGAGCGATCGCGGCGGCGGCGGCCAACCAGCCCATCCGATGCACCAAAGCGAAACCGTCGGATGGGCGGGCCCGCGCGACGCGATCCCCGCGATGGGCGTTGACGCCACGGTCACCACCGAGCCGGATCGGGATCGACAACGGCACGGCGAACTCACCGAACTCGCGCGACTGGGTGATCGACTCACGTCCCCGCGCCATGAGGCTCGCTCGAAGTTCAGCGGGCAGCGGCTGGCCGTCCGCGTGCATCGCGCCCACAAGACCACCCTCGACACGATCAAACGATTCGGCAATCGCCCGGGCCCCTGGGGTGTTCCGCAGCAGCGCGTCGAGTTCGACCTGCTCGGCCTCGCTCAGCGGGCCTGTCGCGCGGTCGCCGAGCAACTCGGTCAGACGATCAAGGTTGTCGGGTCTTTCATTCATCGCCCGCCCCCTCTCCGACACGCCGCAGCGTGCCACGAAGTCGCTCAAGGCCCCGCCGAATGCGGGTCTTGACTGTACCGATCGGCAATCCGGTCGCCTTCGCAATTCTTTCGTGCGAAAGCCCGGAATAGATTGACAGCCTCAGAAGATGGCGTTCGTCCTCGGGGAGTTTGTCCAGGGCGGCGGAGACGACTCGGGCCTCGTCGCGCAGGCCTGGCGTGCCGGTGCCTGACCCACTCGCGGGCGGGGCCGCGGCTTCGACCGCCGGCTCTCCGACCGAGAACCGTGAGGCGTACCAGCGACGCCTGTCGATCAGACGGCGATGGGCCATGGTCATCACGAACGCGGCCTCGGAGCCGCGGGCGGGGTCAAATCGGTGGGCGTTCCGCCACAGTTCCAAGAAGACCTCCTGGACCGCGCCCTCGACATCGCCCTTGACGGACGTGAGGTATCGCTTGGCCAAGGCCAGGATGGTCGGGCCGAACTCGTCCACGCAGGCCTCGACTGCGCCGGGGTCTCCGGCGGCGATTCGGGGGAGCAGCGGTGTGTTCGGGTCGATCGGCATGGGTGGGCGACGGGCTGGGCGCTCAACGTGCATTGAAGGTCGCAAAATCCGACCATGCCGTCTCGTGCGATAGAAGCCTGTCGGGGCGGCGGTTCTTCCCGGCCTGGGGACCATGCTCGCGCGTGCGGGCCATCGCCGTCGTCCAACGCATCCCACCACCGAGAGAAGGATTGAGCCCAATGTCCAACACCATGCCCAGCCGGGCTTCCGCTGTCGTGCGCTCGCGTGTGACCCCGCTGCTCGTGCTCGCGGGCGTCGGCGCCCTGGCGAGCACCGCCTCGGCCGACGTCATCTTCGGCGTCACCAGCACGCAGCGCCTGGTTTCCTTTGACAGCGCGGCCCCCGGAGTCATTTCCACCAACGTCGCGATCAGCGGCCTGCGGGCGAACGAGACCATCCGCGGCATCGACTTCCGCCCGCTTACCGGCGGGCTGTTCGGCCTTGGCTCGTCAAGCCGCCTGTACCTGATCAATCCCACCACCGGCAACGCCGTCGCGGTCGACCCCGCCGGTTTCACGCCCATGCTCAGCGGCACCAACTTCGGGTTCGACTTCAACCCGACGATCGATCGCATCCGCGTCGTGGGCAATGACGACCAGAACACCGTTCTGAACCCCGGGACCGGCGCGGGCACCGCGGCCACGGGCGTGTTCTACGCCCCCGGCGACCCCAACTCCGGCGCCAATGCCAGCATCGTCGGCTCCGCGTATGACCGGAACTTCGTGGGCGGCGTCACCAGCCAGCTCTATGGCATCGACTCGAACCTGGACATCCTGGTCAAGCAGGCCAACAGCGCTGGCACGCTGACGACCGTCGGCGCCCTGGGCACCGACTTCGGCAACGACGTCGGCTTCGACATCACCGCTGGCGGGACCGCGTACGTCACCAACCGCCTCTCGTTCGCGCCCCAGACCCACTTCTTCACCGTCAATCTGCTCACCGGGCAGACCTCGCTGGCGGGCATCGTCGGCGACAGCCTGTCTCTGGACGCGATCGCCGCGACGCCGGCCCCGGGGTCGCTCGCGCTGCTGGGCGTGGCCGGGCTGCTGGCGCGTCGCCGCCGGTGATGGGTCGCGCGGAAAGCGGGTGGCATGGCTCGCCGCGTTGGGCACGCGTGCGAACCACCCGGGGCGCACACCTGATCGCGTTCTCGCCGCGAGCGGGACGTGCGACAAGCACACCGGACTTGCAGCCACGCCCTGGGCGTGGAGGGTGACCTTCCTCAGCGGAGGCTCGTGGGCCCCCGCTGGGGAGGGAGATGGAGGGTTGCGCCGCGGGGCCTCGTGCGTACGCCGGGGCTCCGCTGGTGCGTTGGCACACCAGTTCAAACGCATTGTGCGTGCTCGGCCCGACCGTGAGGCACAGCCGTCTCACGACGAGTTCTCCGTTCAGTCGCGCGCGTGCCTCTGGCCATCCGTATACTCCTCCTCTCGCACAGACTCCGCCCGGCTCTCGGGCGGCCAAGGAGGCTCGCTATGTTGCCAGGCTGGGGATGGGCTCTGATCGCCATCGGCGGACTGTTCTTTCTGATCCTGATGGCCGTTCTAGGCCAGTTCATCAGCCTGTATGTGCAGGCGTGGTTGTCGAACGCGAAGGTGGGGATGCTCGAACTCGTGGGGATGCGTCTGCGGCGTGTGGACATCCGCACCATTGTCATCAACCGGATCCGCGGGGCCAAGGCGGGCCTGCCGATCACGACCAACCAGCTCGAGACGCACTATCTGGCCGGCGGACGCGTGCCGCAGGTCATCTCCTCGATGATCGCGGCTCAGTCGGCGGGCATCCCGCTGCCCTGGAACATTGCCTCGGCGATCGATCTGGCGGGGCGCGACATCCTGGACGCGGTGAACACCAGCGTGAACCCGAAGGTCATCGACTGCCCCAGCGCGAGCGGGCCCAGGCCCACGATCGACGCCGTGGCCAAGAACGGCATCCAGCTCAGGGCCAAGGCCCGCGTGACGGTGCGGACGAACCTGGGTCGGCTGGTGGGCGGCGCCACCGAGGAGACGATCATCGCGCGCGTCGGCCAGGGCATCGTGTCCACGATCGGCTCGGCCGAGGACCACAAACACGTGCTGGAGAATCCCGACGAGATCAGCCGCAAGGTGATGGCATCGGGTCTGGACGCTGGCACGGCGTTCGAGATCCTGTCGATCGACATCGCGGACATCGACGTGGGCGAGAACATCGGCGCCAAGCTGCAGGCGGATCAGGCCAATGCGAACAAGCAGATGGCCCAGGCCGAGGCCGAGAAGCGCCGCGCGCTGGCGGTGGCCCAGGAGCAGGAGTATCGGGCCGAGGAGCAGAAGAACCGGGCGCTGGTGGTGCTGGCCGAGGCGGAGATTCCCAAGGCGATGGCCGAGGCGTTCCGCAGCGGGAACATCGGGATCATGGACTACTACAAGATGAAGAACGTGGTGGCCGATACGTCGATGCGGGACTCGATCGCGGGCGGCGGCGCGAAGGCGTAGGCGGCGGGGTGATCCTGAAAACAGGGGGATGGGGTCTGCGACCCCATCCGGCGGCGGCGGATCGGACCGAATGACCGACGATCCGGTCGGTACGACACGCGCTGGCATCGAGGTAACCAACAGCGGCTGAGCAGGGTCAGCCGAGGCGGGCGGGCCCGAAGGCCCGCCACCGCCCGGGCGGCCTCAGCGTCTCATTGGTCCTCGCCGCCAACCTCGGGGGTGTCAAAGTCCGCCTCTGCACCCGGCGATTCGAGCAGGTCGGCCTGAGGCGACGCAACCGGCACGCTTGCCCCCGCCCCCACCGGCTCGCCCCGCACCTCGCGGTACATCGAGTTCTCGACGAAGCCCTGGAGCTTGCGGGCCCGCACCGGGTGCTGGAGCTTGCGGATGGCCTTGGCCTCGACCTGGCGCACGCGCTCGCGCGTGACCTTGAAGATCCGCCCGACCTCTTCCAGCGTGTAGGTGTACCCGTCGCCGATGCCATAGCGGAGCTTGATGATCTCGCGCTCGCGGTAGGTCAGGGTCTTGAGCACGTCCTCGATGCGCTTGCGGAGCATCTCGGCCCCGGCGGTGTCGGCGGGCGCGCTGGCCGTCTCGTCCTCGATGAAGTCCCCGAAGTACGAGTCCTCGCTCTCGCCCACCGGGCGGTCGAGGCTCACCGGGTGCTTGCTGATCTTGAGCACGCGCCGAACCTCGGCCAGCGGCATGGCGGCGACCTCGGCCAGCTCCTCCATTGTCGGCTCGGTGCCGGTCCGCTGCATGATCGACTTCTGCAGGTTCCGCAGCTTGCTCATCTGCTCGATCATGTGGACGGGGATGCGGATGGTCCGGGCGTGGTCGGCGATGGCGCGGGTGATGGCCTGCCGGATCCACCACGTCGCGTAGGTGCTGAACTTGTACCCCCGCTTGTACTCGTACTTGTCGACCGCCCGCATGAGGCCCGTGTTGCCCTCCTGGATGATGTCCAGGAAAGACAGACCTCGGTTGCGGTACTTCTTGGCGATCGAGACCACCAGTCGCAGGTTGCCGCCCGAAAGATCGCGCTTGGCCTGCTCGTACTCCCAGAACACGGTCGAGAGAACCCGAGTGCGCCCCTCGACCTCGCCGGGCTCCTCGAGCACCAGCGACCGCAGGCCGTCCAGCTCCTCCCGCATCACCGCGACGTCCTCGGGGTGCGCCCGGCTGCCCTTGGCGCTGGCCTTGGCGACTTCTTTCTGCAGGTCGGTCATCTTCTTGCACACGCTGCGCAGCTTGCGCATCAGCGGGATGATCCGCCCCGTCCGCAGGCACAGTTCCTCGGTCAGCGTCGCCATACGGCGCCGGCGGGAGGCGATCCGGGTCCGCAGCTCCGTCGCCCGCGCCTCGTCCTTGTGCGCGATCGCGTGCTGCAGCGCGTCCCAGTCCCGCCGGTTGAGTTCCAGCAGCTGCTCGACGGTCTTGAGATTCCCCGGGATGCGCTTGGCGATCTTGTCCTTGGCGTTGGCCTCGAGCGTCGAGATACGCATCGTGCGGTCGAACGGCAACTCGCCCAGGTGGACCAATCGCAGCGTGTCCACCGCCTGCTGGATGATGTGGTCGCTCTCCAGCGAGCGACGCCTGAAGATCATCCGCGTGACCTCGATCTTCTTGGCCAGGCGGATCTCTTCCTCGCGCGTCAGCAGCGGGATCGACCCCATCTGAGACAGGTACATCCGCACCGGGTCGTCGATACGCCGCGAGCCGGGTTCCTCGGCCACTTCCTCCAGGTTCAGTTCCGCGGCCTCGCGCTGGATGTCGGCGTCCTCGGCCAATCCCGGGGGCGGCCCGCCGGGTAGGATGCCCGCGAGCGACCCGTTCCCACGATGGCCGCCGGCCTTGGCGGAGATGCCGTTCTGAACGCCCGCCGTCGGGCCAGCGTGGCCGTTGGAAGCGTGCGCATTCGAGGTGGCGCCAGCGTCGACGGCATGGGCCGCCCCGTTGTGGCTCCCGTTGTGGGCGGCCTTGGGAACCCCGTTCTGAACGCCGTGGGGCGCGCGGGCGGTCGTGCCGCTGGGCGCCCCGCCCACGACCCCGTTCTTGCCCGTCGCGAGCGTGAGGGCCGCCGCTTCATCGGTCCGCTCGCCGCCCGCGACGGTCATCGCGCGGAACGGGCGTCCAACGCCCTTGGCGACGCTCCACACTCCATTCACGAGCGGATTTGGGCCCTGCTCCTCACCGCGGGCCAGGCGCTCGCGGTGAAGGCGTGCCTTGTACTCGAGCTCATCGACGAGTTCGATGTTCAACCGATCGAGCATGACCAGCAGGCCATCGAGGCGCTGCGGATCGACCATCTCGTCCGGCAGGGTGTTGTTGATCTCCTCGTAGGCCAGCCAGCCACGCTGGCGACCGAGCTCAAGCAGACCCGCCACCGCAGGATGCAACTCGTATGTCACGCCATGCTCCTGAACAAAGACCGTCGGCCTTGACGGTCGCCCTCTCTCTGGACCACCTCACGCGCTCGGCTTCGAGCGCCACACCACCCACACGAGGCTCCACCCGGAGCACCACCCGAATCACCACCCGAATCACCACTTGGATCACCACCTGGATCACCGACCACCGAAAACTGGTCCCATCTTTCGAGCCCCATCGTTCGGGGCAAGAACCCCCACGTCGAGCCGATCCGCGAGCACAAATCAACCAGCATCAGTCACGACCACGATTTCACGAACAATCACCACGCGGAGCGGGCTCTCCCACCCCGCGATCAATCCGCGTTTACCCGTCGAACGATCGCGGCAGCGCGCGGGCGTCGTGCCCCTGCTCGCGCTTCCGCCTCACCCGCTCGGCCAGCAACGCCGCCGGGTCGGTCACGGTCGACTTGATCTCCATCGCCGCGGCCGAGGCCGACTCACGCCGCGCCCGGGCCGCCGATTCTTTCCACGCCTCGTGCAGCCGCGTGGTCCTGATCTGATCGCTCCGCTGGTCGGCATGTCCCGACGGGTGCTCAGGCGTCTGGCCGCGGGCGGCCGCGGGGCTGTGAATCCGCTCGACACGGCACACCAGGCCGATGGCCGCACCGCGTGCGGGTTCATCGTCGCCGATAGCGCGAAGGACCGCGTCCAGCCCGGGTTTGCAGCCCGAAGCCAGCACTCTCTCAACGCCCTGTGCCACAACGGCGAGCAACGGGTGAGAATAGGCGTCGGCCCGCAGCAAGTCCCGATCCGACGGACAGATAACCTCAGGGACGGCCATCGCGCAGCCCAGCAGGATCTCGCGAACCGACAACGGATCGGTCGGGTGGTAGGACGGCGCGTCGGGCTCCGTGCCACCCGGCTCAGCGCCCGTGGCCTGGGCCGACCGCCTGCTGGCGCTGCGGCCCTTCGGGGTCATGCGGTCGATGTCGTGGGCCGTCAGCCCCAGCACCCGCGCAATCTGCCCGATCACGAACCGCCGGCGCAGGGGCGGAGCCTCGTTGATCCCCATCTCCACCAGTTTACCCAGTTCCTCTTCCACCGCCGCCGAAACCGCCGCCGGCCCGGCCCCCGCCACCCGCTCGCGCAACGCCTCGAACCGCAGTTGGATCACATCCCTCGAACCCTCGACCATCGACTCGAAGACCTCCGACCCACCCTCCTCGGCCAGCAGCTCATCGGGATCCTTGGCCTCGTCCTCGCCCGCCCCGCCCTGGGACGCCGCCACCCGCACGTCCAGCGGCTCGCCAAAGAAGACTTCGCCCGCGCGGAACGCGGCCTTCTGACCCGCCGCGTCGGCGTCGAACAGCAGGACGACCTCGCGGCATCGCCCGCGCAGCAAACGGGCGTGCTCGCGCGTGAGCGCGGTGCCCAGCGTGCCGACCACGTTGCTGAACCCGTACTGATGGCAGGCGATGACGTCGATGTAGCCCTCGACCACAATAACGCGACCGGTCTTGATGATCGTGGGCATCGCCTGTGACAGGCCGTAGAGGGTCTTGCCCTTCTTGAAGACGCTGGTCTCGGGCGTGTTGAGGTACTTGGGCTCGTCCTCGGGGTTGAGTTTGCGGCCTCCGAAGGCGATGACCTTGCCGTGCTGGGCGTGGATGGGGAAGACCAGGCGGTTGCGGATCATGTCGAAGCACCCGCCGGATTCGCGGGCCTTGGCGACGCCCGCGGCACACATGGCCGCGTCGGAGACGCCCTTGGTGCGCAGCGCCTTGGCGAGGCGTTCCCAGTCATCCACAGCCGCGCCAAGTCCGAACTTCTCGACCATCGCCTCGTTGATGCCGCGCGACTTGATCATCTCGCGCGAGGCTCGCCCCTGGTCGGACTTGTGCAGGACGGCCTTGTAGAAGTCGGTGGTGAGGGCGAGTGCCTCGCGGACCTGCTCGGCGGGGACGGTGACCCCGCGATCGTCGGGCTGGCCGCCCTCGGACCCGCTGGAGATGCCGCCCGTTCGCCGCCAGGGCGTCAGCTCAACGCCCGCCCGCTCGGCCAGCATCTCCAGCGCCTCGCGGAAGTCCAGCCCCAGGTACTTCATCACGAACGAGAACACGTCCCCCGTCGCCCCGCACGAGAAGCAGTGATAGATCTGCTTGCTGGGCACCACGTACATCGACGGTTTGTGGTCGTCATGGAACGGGCACAGCGCGACATACTCGCGCCCCTTGGGCGTGAGCGCCAGGTGCTGGCGCAGAACCTCCGCGATGTCGGAGGCCTCGCGCACCCGCTCGCGGTCCCCATCGCGGTCGCCATTCTGGAAGACCCGATCTCCCACGCCGCCTCCCTCACCCGGACCGTGTCCCTGCGCCGCATGGCGCGCCCGATCGGCACGCCCCGCGGCGTCCCCATCGGGAAGGTCCAACTCTGAGGCCCATGCTGTGGCCCCGCCTGAGGGTAGTTCCTCACCCACCCCCGAAACACGTTCCATCCCGAAACACCAACCGCCCGGACCTCCGCCCCGCCATGGTTCTTTGCCCGATCCGGCCGAGTGGTGCTCCGGGGTCAACGACCCCACCGCCTCGGCAATCGGATCTCCCCGCGGGTCAGGGTCCGGCCAGACTCACGGTACCACCAGTCCGGGCCGACGCCACACATTCTTCCGGAACACGCGGATCGCGTTGCAAAGCGGGGGTTCCGGGACGTGCCGTGCCACGTTTCCAGACCACGGTGCGATCAACACGGGTCGTGGACGTCCCGGCATCCAGCGGGGGCCTCCGGCCCCACCCCGGCTCTTCAATCCTTGGTGAACGGTTGCGAACTCAAGTGGACCGAAAGCCAATCGGTCTGGGCTCGAGGGCCTGGGGCCCACAACCCCCGCCATGCCATCGGACCGCCCCTCGACCTCACGCCCACGGCCCCGTTCTACCCTCCCCCATGTCCCGCCTGCGCATCACCTACACCGGCAAGGTCCAGGGCGTGGGCTTCCGGGCCACCGCCGCCTCCATCGCCGCCGGCTTTGAGGTCACAGGCTGGGTCCGCAACGAGCCGGACCGCAGCGTGCTGCTCGAAGTCCAGGGCGACGACGCGGAGGCGAAGGCCTTTCGGCAGGCCCTCCGCGCACGCATGACCGGCAACATCAAGGGCGAGGCCGAACTCCCCGTGGGCGAGGTGCGGGGCGAGGTCGGGTTCGAGATCAGCCGCTGACCGATCCGGGCCGGCGCAGGCGGGCGCGCCGCGCGAGCAAGCGGTTGGATCTCCATGCTTCGAATCGTCCCGGCGAGCGCCATGCCCCTCGCGCTGGCTCGTGCCGCGCGTTCGCATCACTTCACACATGGATCCGATCGCACGCCGCGATCAGCGACCGCAGCGCCACCACGGACTCCTTGACGCTGCTGGTCGCGCCGATGGCGTTGGCCGCCGCGTCGGCCAGCTTGCCCAGGGGCACGAATCCCAGCATCGAGGCCGTGCCCCGGATCTGCATGCAGATCGACTTGGCGGCCTGCACGTCCTCGCGCGTCAACGCGTCGCCCAGACGCTTGGCGAACTGCCTGGCTTGCGCGACGAACGGCTCCACCAGCACCTCATTGGGGTCGCCCTTGCCCAGCGTCGATCGAACCGCCTGCCCGTTCGCGCCCACCAGCAGGAACTCGGCCACCGCACGCAGCAACAGCGACTGGCTCACCGGCTTGCTCAGCAGCGCGGCCGCCTGCAGCTCGATCAGCCTCTCCCGCGCCACGGACCCCGTGTCCGCGGTGATCACCACCACCGGCGTCTGGATGCCCTGGGCCCGCATCTCCCCCACCACGTCCAGCAGCGTCTCGCTTCCAAGGTTGTAGTCGCACAGCACCAGGTCGCAGCCCTCGCCCACCAGCGGCATCGCCTCGGCCTTGCTCGTCGCGCGCTTCAGGCGGACGTGCGTCTCACGCAGGAAGTGCTGGATCATCCTTGCGTCCAGGTCGTTGTCCTCCACCAGCACCACGCAGCCCTGCAACGTCGAGGGCTCCACGTGCTCGAGGCTGAACGAATCCGAAAGCGGATCGCGCGGCATGAAGTCCTTGGTGTCGATCTCGAAGCTGAACTTCACCCCGATCTCGTGTACCATCCCGCGCACGTGGCGGCATCGCACGATCGAGCCCGGCACCGCCGTCAGCCCGTGGTCTTGGCTGCGCAGGAACACCGTCACCGCCGAGCCCGGATGGATATACGACCCGTGCAGGATGCTCGCCCCGCCTCGCGAGAGATTCCGGCACGCCACGGTCACCGTTGCATCGCTCGAGATGCCACCACCCCCGGACTGCTCCACCCGCATCTGCACTCCCAGCGGGCGATACTGCCACCGCACGAACCCTCGCTTCTTGGCCGCCGGGGTCTCCGACTGCCCGGGCGGACGATCCAGCTCGGCCAGCAGGCGTTCAAGGTCCGCGCCCGACAGGTTCACGCTGTTGGGGCGATGCCCCGACGCCGTGGCCTTGTTCACCGCGGTGGGCGTGACGCGCTGGCGGGTAACTCGATTGTTCATGGACATCCTGGAAGCGCTCCCTGACATCTGGGAACTCCGGGCAAGCGGCAACGCCGGCAGGCCCGGACTGCTTATCAATGATCGGCCCACGGGCGCGCCCAGCCCACCCACGCCGCGCACGAGTCGCCGAGATTCAAGGACGCGGCACGACCAGAACGCACGCCCTCTCGCGCGGACCCTCGCAACGTCCCAGAATGACCACTAAAAACCCCGGCCCGGGCCGACCCCAGACGATCGTGCACGCCTGGCTCACCCTCGCTTGGCCTCCAGCTCCTCCCACCGCGCGTACAGCCGCTCCACCTCCGCCTGCGCTCGCCCCAGCACGTCGCACGCCCCGGCCATCCGCGCGTGGTCCGCGATAACCGCCGGGTTGCCCAGCGCCATCTCCGCTTTCGCCGCCTCCGCCTCCGCCTCCGTGATCCGCGACTCCATCAGGTCGTACTCGCGCTGCTCGCTATACCCGAGTTTCTTGCGCGACGGCGGCGCCGCGGGCGCGGGCACCGCCGGCGCACCGCCGCCCGCCGCTGCCGTCGCCGCACCAACCTTCGCTGGCTCAGCGACAACCAACCCCGCCGCCTCCCTCACCCGCTCCTGCGTCCACGCCATCGCCTGCTGCACGCTCCCCACCACCCGGCTCCCGCCCCGCCCATCCAAGACCAGCACGCTCGACGCCAGCCGATCCAGCATCGCCCGATCGTGCGTCACCAGCACCAGCGCGCCCGGGAACTCCTCGAGCGCCTCCTCCAGCGTCTCCAGCGTCGGGATGTCCAGGTCGTTGGTCGGCTCATCCAGCACCAGCACGTCCGCCGGCTCCAGCATGATCCGCGCGATGTGCACCCGCGCCAGTTCCCCGCCGCTCAGCGTCCGGATCGCCTGATCGAGCTGCTCATCGCGGAACAGGAACCGCCGCGACCACCCCGTGATGTGCATAGGCGACCCGCGGAACCACACCTTCTCACCGCCCGGGTTCAGCGCATCGCGCAGCAGCGTCGTCGCTTCGATCTCCTTGCGGTGCTGGCTGAACACCGCCACCCGCGGCGGCGGCTCGCTTCGCGACACCTCGCCCGTGTCCGGCGCCAACTCGCCCGTCAGCACCTTCAGGAGCGTCGTCTTCCCGCTGCCGTTCGGGCCCAGCAGCCCCAGGCAATCCCCCACCCCCAGCGCGAAACTCACGTCGCTGAACAGCGCCCGCCCGCCCAGCGCCTTGCTCACCGCCTTGGCCTCGATCAGTTTCCGCGTCTTGCGACCCGTCGAGTTGAAGTCCACGCGCGCCCCGCCCGTGTCGGCCGCCTCCGCCCTGGCCTTCAGCGTCGCCAGCTCATCGATCCGCCCGTGGCTCGACTGAATGCGGCTCTTGCTCTTGGTCCTTCGCGCCTCGGGCCCCCGCGCCAGCCACGCAAGGTCCTTCTTCACCTGCTGGCTCAGCGACTGCTGCGCCTTGGCCTGCGCCTCCAGAAAGTCGCTCTTGCGCCGCAGAAACTCCGTGTAGTTGCCCGTCGCCCGCAGCGTCCCCTGCGGATACCCCCCGCTGAGTTCCACGATCGACGTCGCCACGTTCTCCAGAAACGCCCGGTCGTGCGTCACAAACACCGACGCGAACCGCTCGCCCGCCACTCCCATCGAGGTCAGTACAAACTCCTCAAGCCACCTGATCCCCTCCAGGTCCAGATGGTTCGTCGGCTCATCCAGCAGCAACAGATCGGGCGAACCGCCACAGCTCGCCAGCCCCCGCGCGATCGACAGCCGTTTCCTCCACCCGCCCGACAACGCCCCGGCCTTCGTCCCCGCGTGCGACTGGGCGAACCCAAGGCGTTCCAGCACCATATCCGCCACCACCTCCGCCTCATGGTGGTCCAGACGGTGCCCCACCCCGGTCGCCCCGCCGCCCGCTTCCATGGCCGCGTCGATCAGCACGTCCCGCGCGGTCTTGCCCTCGTCAAACGCCTCCTGCTGCGCCACATACACCGCCCGCAGGCCCTTGGCCGTCACGATCTCGCCGTCGTCCAGTCCCCCCAGCACGTCCTGCAGCACCGCCCCCGACACGCTCGACGCGGCCAGCAACTTGAGCAGCGTGCTCTTGCCCGCCCCATTGGGCCCGATCAGCCCGAGGCGGTCCCCCTCGTCGATCACCAGGCTCACGCCCCCGAACAAGGGCTGGAATCCGTACGACTTCGAGATGGTTCGCGCACTCAGCAGCAAGCAGTCGTTCCAGTCTCAGCCGCGGGCGTGAGCACGCGAGTGTGTCCAAGGCCACTCCCCCACCGCGTGCTCACGCCCGCGGCTCGGATTTCCGCTCCTAGTGTTGGCGCGCCACCCCCGCCCGCCGCGCGACCGACCCGCCGGAGCCACCATGATCGGCAACCTCATCCAGCCCGAGTTTGACGACATGATCGCCCGCCAGGCCTGGGGCGAACTCCGCGAATCGGTCATGGCTCTGGAGCCCGCCGACGCCGCCGACCTGCTCATCGACCTGCCAGTCCAGACCGAGGGCGTCGTCTTCCGCGTCCTGCCCAAGGATCGCGCCGCCGAGGTCTTCTCCTACCTGCCGCTCGAGCGCCAGGAAGAACTCATCCAGGCTCTCTCCAGCGAGCAGACCCGATCCCTGCTCGAGCAGATGACCCCCGACGACCGCGCCCGACTCTTCGAGGAACTCCCGCCCGACGTCACCCGCCGCCTGCTCGACGCCCTCTCGCCCGCCGAACTCAAGGCCACGCGCGACCTCCTGGGCTACCCCGCCGACACCGCCGGCCGCTTCATGACCCCCGAGTACGTCGCCCTCAAAGCCGACATGACCGCCGCCGACGCCATCGCCTGGGCACGCCAGCGGGCCAGAGGCCTCGAGACCATCGCCACCATGTACGTCGTCAACGAGCGCGGCGTGCTGCTCGACGACATCCGCCTCTCCGCCCTTGTCCTGGCCGACCCCGCCACCAAGGTCACCGACATCAAGGACCGCGGCATGGTCAAGATCCCTGTCCGCTCGACGCTCGAGGAGGTTATCGCCGCCTTCGACCGCTACGACCGCGTCACGCTGCCGGTGACCGACGAGAACGGCATGATGCTGGGCATCATCACGGTGGACGACGTCCTCGACGCCGCCCAGCGGCAGGCCACCGAGGGGATGCACCGCATCGGCGGCTCCGAGGCCCTCGACGCCCCGTACTTCGAGACCGCCGTGCCCACCATGCTCCGCAAGCGCGGCGTGTGGCTCTCGGTGCTCTTCGTCGGCGAGATGCTCACCGCCACCGCCATGGGCCAGTTCGAGCATCAGATCTCGAAGGCCGTCGTGCTCGCCCTGTTCGTGCCGCTCATCATCTCCAGCGGCGGCAACACCGGCTCGCAGGCCGCCACCATCATCATCCGTGCCCTGGCCGTCGGAGAGATGACCCCGTCGCACTGGTGGCGCGTGATGAAGCGCGAAGTCATCTCGGGCGCGACGCTGGGCGGATGGCTGGGCGTGCTGGGATTCTTGCGCATCGCGATCTGGCAGTGGCTGGGTTGGGCCGACTACTCCGCCCACTGGCCCCTGGTCGGACTC
Organism: uncultured Phycisphaeraceae bacterium; assembly: GCA_964533405.1. GTDB lineage: Bacteria > Planctomycetota > Phycisphaerae > Phycisphaerales > UBA1924 > JACKHA01. The sequence goes on from CAZHKB010000005.1 coordinate 19,832, forward strand.
ACCGTCTCACTCAGCCTCGTGGCCGTCGTGCTCTTCGGAACCGTCGTGGGAAGCATGTTGCCCCTGCTGCTCCGCCGACTCAAACTCGACCCGGCCACCAGCAGCGCGCCTTTCGTCGCCACCCTCGTCGATGTCTCGGGCGTGCTCATCTACTTCACCGCGGCCTCCGTGCTCCTGCGCGGAACGCTGCTGTGACCCCTCGACGCAGGATCACGCAACGACGAGCCCAGTGGCGCAAGCCCCCGAACGAATGACCCGGTGCGCCCGCCGCCCCGTCACACGCCCCCACCTCATACGGATCGTCGTTGCGACTCGGGCGTGCCACCGATCGTGGCTCGGCACGATCGGTGCGGGTTGGCCGGTTGTGACCGAGGCACCGATCGCTCAACGCAGCGATCGGTGGCACGACGACGCCCGGGTTCCATCGCGAGTTCGTATCACTCAATGCCCGCCCGCCGGCGCCGCGTGCGCCTCGGCCGGGGCACCGTGCCCACCAGCCGCTTCGCCGGGCGGCGCTTCCTCACCATGCCCGGCCGCCTCTTGCTTGTGCGCCTGAGGCCTGGGCCTCGCCTGCGGCGTGGGCTCGCCCGGCTCCAGCACGCCCGACGCCACCCCGTACACCACGGGCACCGGCGTCGAGCGGAAGAACAGGATGATCGCCCACATGCAGCACGCGAAGAACACGGTCACCAGCCCGATCCACCCGATCGTGTCCCGCGCCAGTTTGGGCGATGCCTCCAGCGTCCGCGCCGACAGCACCAGCGACAGGCCGCCAAGCGATCGAAGCGCCCTGCCCAGCCACGCGAGCAGCGACGCGGCCCGCTGGCCGACCGGGACCTTGGACTTGTCCGGAACCACCGCCACTGGTGCGACCGGCACCGCCACCGCTCGCGCGGCCGCCTCTGCCGCCCCCGCCTCCTCATCACGCCGCGCCGACGCCCCCAGATCAGGCAACACCGCCGCCACCGGCGGAGCGACCGCCCGCAGGACAGGAGCCGGCTCCCGGGCCTGGGCGGCCAACTGCTCGTCCAACGCGCGAAGATCGACGTTCGTGTCCCGCGCCGGCTCACTCGATGGCGTCTGCCCGGTCGGGCCCTCGCTGAAGCCCGACTCGACATCCCGTGGGTTCTGCGTCCGGGGTTGGCTCGCCGTCTCAACCCGGTCCCCAATGACTTCCGGGGATTCAGACGCCTCCGCCGGCGACGGCTCCGCCCCGGCCCCGACCTCCGACACCAGCGCGTCAATCTGCGACGCCAGCGACTCAACCTCGCCCGGATTCAGCGGAGTCTCACCCGACGGACCGGTGCGGGTCACGCCCGCTTCCTCGCCCCGCGCGAGTTGCTCCTCAACGTGCTGGCTCGTCTGGTCCGCCGCAAGCGTCGCCGCCGAGTCCTGCATCCCGGCCAGCAGCGCGTCGATCTGTCCCGAGAGCCCGGCGTCCTCGACCGCACCCGCCGCGCCGCCACCGCTGGCTTGGGCCGTGGGCGGACTCATTGGTGGGCCGGACCTAGACATCCTCGGCCATCATCGGGCAAGGGAACTGCCAACTCAAGTCGGATGGTGTTTGTAAGCAATCCCACTTGGGGGTCGCGGTCGCGGCGTTCAGCCCAGCTCAAAGATCGCCTGCGTCCGGATCACGACGCCGCCCGAGGGGATCAGGTGGTACGCCTGGGCATGAACCTCGTTGGCGTAGCGCTGCAGGTCGATGATCGACATGCCCTTGCCAGCCTCTTCTTCCCAAGCGTGGACCAGCGACTCGTTCTCCGCGACGTGAGCCGTCATCTCCTCGCAGGTCGCGATGAAGAGGTTCTCGGACAGGCTCTCGGTTTGCACGGTGGAGATGTACACCACCGACCCCCGCCCAGCAGGGGGCGTCGCGTGCCCGTTGACGCACGGCCCCGTGGTCGGCCGGCATGTGAACGCGTGCTCGTAATCCCGCTCCCCGGCGCACAGCGCCGCCGAGAGGGCTCCGTTGGTCGGCAGGCCCGTCTCCTGGTCGGTCACCAGCTCGGCCGCACACACCGAACCGCGCTCGAACCGGAGGACGTGCTGTCCCTGCATCACCCAGGCCTCGAGCTCCCAAGCCCCGCCGCGGACCACCCTGCGTCCCTTGAGCGCGAACAACTCCGGGTGGAGGGCACGGTCGTAGAGGAGAATCTGGTACGATTGGAGGGCGTTCGTTTTTTGAGGGGTATTCAAGGCGGCTTCCTGACTCTCTCAAGAGCCGACCGGCGGCGAGTTACCGGTCGTTTTGGCGAACCATCAGCCAGTCGTCCGATGACCGAACTTAGGTCCGCTAAACACCAATCGCAAATAGTAGCAGGCGCATCGCGTGGGAAGAAGGGAAACTTCCACAACCTCGACGCCGACACCCGGGAAAGCCGCGACAAGCGGCGCCCGCATCTCCGTGTCGTCCACAAGCCCTGCACATGGCAGTCCACAGCCTACCAGCGATGGTAGGTTGTCGGTTCAAACACTCGCAAGTCTGTGGATTTCTTGGCGGTTGCGCCTCGCCGGGTCGCGTCGGTCGCTACCTGATCTGGGGGGTCGAATCCGTCAGATTCGGCGTCTTGCCTGGAGCGCCCGTCTTGCCGCGCTTCGCGCGGGGTTGCAGGTCGCCAGCCCGGACGAGGCTGGCCCCCTGGCCGTGGAACTGGCCGAGATGGCGGCTGAGCCGACCGGTGGCTGGTTGGTGGAGCGGCGGCGGGCCCGGGCGGGCGAGGCACTCGGGGCTTTGGTCGGGATGTGGGAGCGGTTGCCGGCTGACGCAAGGGGGTTGGCACTGGGGGTTGGACGAGGCCGCTGGGAGGAGGCGGTAGCGGCGGCCCTGAGCCAGCCCGAAAGCGTGGAGGAGGCGCGAAGCGCGGCCCTGCTGGGTTCGGAGTTGGGAGAGGTCGGGGTTGGCGGGTCGCTGGTGACGGCGCTGGGGATTGATGACGACCGGACGCGACGGGTGGCTGAGTTAGGATTGCTGGGTCTGTCGCTGCGGGCGCGGGGTCTGGACGCGGCGGCGGTGGCGAGCGAGGTCGAAGAGGCGGAGTTGCCGGCGATCGGGCGCGGTCGGGTCGAGGGTATTGAGCGGGCGAGGCTGGACGTTCACCTGGCGGACGCGGCGTGGGGGTTCGCGGGGCATCAGCGGCGAGCGGCCTTGCTCGCGGGGCTGGTCGGGCTGGACCTGGCGGGGCTGAGCGATTCGCGGCGCGACCAGAGCGGGGCGAGCGGGGCGGCCCGGCTCCTGCGGCTTGTGCAAGAGTCGTCGCATGTGGCGCATCGGGCTCTGCGGCAGATTGTCCGGTGGTCGCCCGCGCCCGTGGTGCGGGAGCGGGCGCTGCTGCTGCTCAGCGAGGCGTCGATCGCGGAGGCCGCGCTGGAGCGGGTGTCGCGGGCGGAGAGCCGGGGGGAGCATGAGGCGGTGCTGCGGCTGGCGCACCTGGGGTTGAGGCCGCGACGGCGGCGGCTGCTGGGGATGGTGCGGGTGGTGGCGACGGGGGGTTTGGAGGCCAAGGGCGAGGAGCAACGGTCGGCTGCGAAGACTGTGCCGTTCAGTGGCACGGGAGTGGGCGTGATCGCGGGCGGGCAGGCGTTGCCCGAGGCGCGGATGTTGGCGGGGATGGATGAGGCGTGCCGAGCGGGGGCGGCGATGCTGGCGGGGATGGTGGAGGCGGACGATCAGGCGCGGGCGGCATTGCTGCGTGACTCGCTTGGCGATGCAAGCCCGCTGGTGCGTCTGCGTGCGCTGGCGGCGGTGCCGCGAGCGGAGTTGGCTCACTACTGCTTTGATGCGGACCCGCACGTGGCGCGGTCGGCGATGCTGCGGTGGTCAACGGCGGGGATGGGGCTGCGGGGGCGTGCGGAGGCTGGCGAGCGGGCGCGGGTGGCCGGAGTGCTCGCGCGGAGTCCGCACGCGAGCGTGCGGCGGCTGGCTGAGCAGGAGACGCCCCGCGAGACGCCCTGGATGGCGCATTGCCCGGCGTCGCGTGCGTCGGCGTGGCGGCTTGCGGTGCGGGAGCGGGATGGGCTGCTGGGGCATGTGCGACGGCGGGTGAAGGGGACGCGACCTGCGGAGGGGGCCGCGGATGGAACAGCCGATGGGAGGGGAGCGGTGAGCGTCGAGGAGCAGGTCGGCGCGATCGTTGTGGCGCGACGGCTTGGGCTGTCGCGTGTGATCGCGATGGACCTGGCGGAGTTGCTGGAGCCGGGGACGGGCACCGGCGCGGTGGATCCGCGGGTGGCGGCGACGGCGGCGGCGGCCCTTGGTGATGTGGACGATGCGGTGAGCCGGGGCGCTCTGCGTCGTGCCTTGACCCACTCGGATGCGCGGGTGCGTGCGAATGCGGTGGAGGCGATCGGCGTGCAACGGATGGCGGTGGAGGATGCGACGACGGGGCGCGACCGCGACTATGGGAGTCTGATCGAACTCAAGGGGGATCCGCACCATCGGGTGCGGGCCAACGCAATCCGGGCCTTGTTGCAGCTGCCGCCGGCGTGCCCGAAGGAGCGGCGGGTGGCGAAGCGTGCGGGCGGGGTGCTGGAGGGCAAGCCCCGGGTGTATGAGCCTGTGGCGGTGGACGCGTTGGCGGCGATGCTGGGCGATGAGCGGCCCGCGCACCGGCTCGCGGGGGTGTGGCTGGCGGGGCGTGTGCTGGCGGGTGGACAGGGAAGGCTGGGGGGATCGTGGTCGGGGCTGAGCGCGCGGCTGTCGGAGATCGGGGCGCAGGATGGAGATGCGCGGGTGCGCGAGCGGGCGCGTGGCGTGTGCGAACGGATGTCGGCGGTGATCCGAGCGGCCTGGAGTGGGAGTGGGAGCGGGAGCGCGGCGAGCGTGGAGTTGATGGGGCCGGCGGGAATCGCTGGCGGGCGGAGGGATGCGGGAGCGTACGAGGTTGAGCCGGTGGAACCGGTCGGGACCATGTAATGGCATTTGGGCTGGAGATTCCGGGGTGGATCGCGGTGGCGGCGGGTGGAGGCCCGTCGCGGCTGGTGACGCCGCTCACGCCGGAGGTTGTGGTGCGGATCGTTGAGGCCGAGCGTGTGGCGGAGGCTTGGCGGGTGTCGCCGGGGATGGCGATGGCGCTGATCGCGGTGTCGCTGGCGATCGGGGTGGGGATGCTGGTTGGGGCGTTCTGGTTGTGGCGGGCGCGGCACGAGGCGCCGGCGGAAGCGGCGATGCGGGTGCTGTCGGCGCGGATGGGGCTACGCCCCGAGGAGCGTGCGCTGGTGCGTGTGCTGGCGCGTGAGCGCGGGGTGGCAGAGGTCGGGCTGCTGGTGTCGTGCGATGTGCTGCGGGATGCGCTCCGGGAAGCGCGGAGTGGCGGGGAGGAGGCAGCGCGGGCGTGGCTGGGGAAGAGGTGTGGGGTGGGAACCTAGAGCGCGTTCCGACCCGCGATCGTGGCGGTCACGCGGGGGTTTCGGAGGGTGCCATTCTGTCGATGGTGGCGGCGAGGTCGAAGTCCTTTTGGGTGAGGCCGCCGGCGTCGTGGGTGGAGAGGGTGAGGGTGACCTTGTTGTAGCGGATGAGGATGTCGGGGTGGTGGTTCATGCGCTCGGCCTGGACGGCGATGGCGTTGACGAAGGCGATGGAGGCCTTGAAGTCGGGCAAGCGGATGGTGCGCTGGATGGAGTCGCCGGACTCGGACCAGTTGGGGGCGCGGCTGAGGGCCGAGTGAACGTCGGACTCGGTCATTCTGGACATCGTGTGGCTCCGTCGGGGCGGTGCGAGGGCCGCCCTGGGAGAGTGTACCGTTGGTTGCGATGAATGGCGGTTCACACAGGACGAGGCTCGCGCCGTCGCCGACTGGGGCGTTGCATCTGGGGAATGCTCGGACTTTTTTGGTGAACTGGGCGATGGCAAGGCAGGGAGGCTGGCGCGTGTTGCTGCGGATTGAGGACCTGGACTCGCCGCGCGTGAAGAGGGGCAGCGACCGGGAGGCGATGGAGGTGCTGGGATGGTTGGGGATGGACTGGGATGAGGGGCCGATGTATCAGAGCGCGGAGATGGGGGTGTATCGGGAGGCGATGGAGAGGCTGGCGCGGGCGGGGGTAGCGTATGCCAGTGGGTTGAGCCGTGGGGAGATTGAGGCGGCGGGCACGGACATGACCGGCGGCACGGGAGATTCCGTCGGCGCGTCGGGGGCGTCGGCGCCGCAGGAGGGTTCGCATGAGGTGGCGTTTCCGGCGTCGCTGCGGCCCGCGGTGATCGGCTCGCGTCGATTCGACGAGGAGGCGAACAACTGGCGGCTTGTCGTTGAGGCCGGCGGGGCGGGAGTGAAGTTTGAGGATGTCTTTGCGGGGCGCCAGTCGTTTGATGTGGCGCGGATCGTCGGGGATTTTCTGGTGTGGACGAAGCGCGGGGTGCCGGCGTATCAGTTGGCGGTGGTGGTGGATGATGCGCGGCAGGGGGTGACGCAGGTGGTGCGTGGGGATGACCTGCTGGATTCGACGGCGCGGCAGATGCTGGTGGCGCGGGCGCTGGGACTGGAGGCGTGGAAGCCCAGGTTCACGCATGTGCCGCTGGTGCGAGGCGTGGACGGCAAGCGGCTGGCGAAACGGCACGGGGACACGCGGATCGGGTCGTATCGCGGGGGCGGGGTTCGGGCCGAGCGGATCATCGGGCTGATCGCGG
>CAZHKB010000006.1:0-2723 GCA_964533405.1 uncultured Phycisphaeraceae bacterium
ACTGGGATCGGTGCGGGTCTGGGTCTGGTGGTCGTCCTGGGTGCGGGTGGTGCTGCCGCTTGGGGCGGCGGTGTCACCCTCGACCTTTGGCGTGCCGGTCATGTCGACTTCGGCGCCGGGGTCCTTGAGCTTTTCGAGGCGCGATGCCGGGGTGATGCCGGCGGCGTCGGGCACGCGCATGTTGTCCAGGTCGGCCTTGGTGCCCTTGATGCTGATGGCGGTCATCGTTCCGGCGATGACGGCCGAGCGGAAGAGTTCGAGCAGGGCGTCGGTCCTCTCCTTGGGGGAGAAGGAAGCGTTGCCCATGATCTTGTCGTACTGGGCCATCTGGTCGGCGGCGATGAGCACGCCCGAGACGCCGTCGGTGGCGACCTGACCGATGAGGGTGTACTTGACGACCTTACCGGCGGCGTTCTTGGTGAGCACGGTGGCGCCACGGACCCACATGCCCGCGCCGCCGAAGATGTTGCCGACGATGGTGAGCCCGTCAAGGCCGTCGGCCCGCCAGTCGCTGAAGCCCTCCTCGCGTCGCTGGGCGATGTTGATGACGGCGGCGGCGGAGGAGGTGAAGATGGAGGTCCAGATCATCGCCGAGATGACCTGGGAGCCGGGCACGGGAGCGATAAGGGTGACGACGCCCGCGACGACGGCGGCGCCCAGGGCGATCCACTCGAAGAACGAGGCGACCGAGTCCCAGTAGGAGGAGCCGTCGGTCTCCATCTCGCCGTAGTTCTGGTCCTTGTCAAAGAACTGGGGCGGGGAGATGCGGAGGATCTTGCCGTCTGGGTATCGGTTGCCGGAGTCCCAGGCCTCGTAGAGGGCGAGGATGGCCAAGGAGTCGGAGTCGCCGGAGCGTTCGTAGACGCCGGTGCGGACGCGGTCGAGCGGGTTGGTCCAGTCGATGAGCTTCCAGGTGTTTGTGCGCCCGGGCAAGCGGGCGAGGGTGACGCGGAGGCGGCTCTTGGTCTGGCTGGCCTTCTCGATGTGAACGCAGTTCACCTTGTACGCGGGGCAGGCGACGATCTCGGTGTGGAGGTCGGCGAGCTTCTGGGCGTTCTTGGAGAGCTGGTCCATGAACGCGTCATGCTCGGGCTTTTGCTTGGGGGTCGGCGGCTTCTGGGCGGCCACCAGCTCGACGGCGCGCTGGTAACGCACCGTCAGGATCATGGTGGCGTGGAGGTCGGGCAGGCCCTCGTTCTGGGCCGCGGCCAGCTCGGAGCCCAGAACGGTCCAGGCATCCTGGAGCCAGACCTCGTGGCTGCAGAAAAAGACGTTGCCGTTGCCGTCGACGACACGGGCAGTGACGGTCCAGCAGCCCTCGATGAGGCCGTCGAACTCGATGGTGACCTTGTTGCGCCAGGGGTCGGTGGGCTGGCGGATGACCTGGCTGTCGCCGAACCAGGAGCGGTCTCGGTCGTTCTGGTAGAACCAGCGGATCGACGAGTACCGGTGGTTGCCCGACCTGTCCATGTACAACTGGCCGCCGGTGATCTCGAACTCCATGACCGCGCCGTCGGCGACGGATCGCAGGCGCGGGGTGATGATGAGGCCATAGGGGTTTTCAGCCACCGCCGCCCCCTCCCGGCTGGAGTGCGCCGACTTTACCGAACTTGTTGTCGGTTTCAATCTCGATAGGCGTGTAGATCGGCGGTTCGATCACCTCGGCGGCTTCCTTGATCTCCTGGGCGTTGGTGGCGAGCAGGAACTCGAGCACGTCGCGCTCGTCTTGGGCCGGGAACTTGGTGTAGAGGTCCTCGATGAAGCCCTTGCCGGAGTAGGTGTTGAAATACTGGTCGTAGAACTTGACGAGGTTCCTGGTGGTTTCCTTGTCGTATTTGAGGATCTGGAGGAGGTCCTCCTGGGTGCCCTTGTCCATGGCGTAGCGGGCCTCGGCGGCCAGGCCCTTGGCGAGCACCTCGTGCAGGTCCTTGTATTCGAGGGTGAACTTGCCGGGGGGCGGGTCCTCGACCATGTCGATGCCCTGGGGGCCGAGCTGGCCTTCCTTGGTGTCCTTGTTGGCCCAGGTGATGGTGTATTTGGCCTCGGGGATGCGGTGCCCCTTGATGGTTTCGAGGCGGATGATGTAGGGGACGATGTGGCGGACCTTGAAGACGTGCTCGACGCCGGTGGAGACGCCCATCTTCTCCCACTTCTTGGGGATGAACATGATTCCGGGGTGGTCGGTGGAGGTGAACGACCAGTTCTTTCCGTCGGCGGTGGGCTTCCAGATGCCGTTGTCGGCGCGGAGGTGCTTGTTGATCTCGACGGGCACGTCGGTGCCCCAGTTGAAGCGAGAGAGGAACTTCCAGTCCAGCCCGTTGGCCTTCGCCAGCGAGTCGATGGAGTCCTTGTCGGTCACCTTGTGGCGGATGATCTCGACGATCCGCTTGAGGCTTGAGGCAGAAATCTTGTTGCTGGGCCAGACTTTCGTGGGGTCCTGGGGCGGCGGCGGCTGGCCCTCGCCCTTGAACTCGTAGCTGTCCTGCATGGTGGCGCCGGTGAGGTCGCAGGCCAGGTCACATGTGCCCTGGGGGATGTCATCGATGCGGACGATGCCGCCCGCGCTGGTGGTGTAGTAGTCCTCGATGCCATCCGGGAGCGTGATCTTGAGGCGGACCGACGACACAGGGTCGCCGGTCTTCTCGTCGACGACTTTGCAGGCGAAGAAGGTCTTGGCGGCGGGCGTGCGTGCGGCGGGGGCGGCGGGGGCGGCGCTGGCGGCG
>CAZHKB010000006.1:2733-21950 GCA_964533405.1 uncultured Phycisphaeraceae bacterium
ATCCAGGATGGGCGGATGATGATTCTGCCCCCCGAGTGGCGCTGGCGGCGGCCTCGGTGACGCTGGCCATGAGGCGCGGGCGCCAGCGCCACTCGGGGGGCAGAATCATCATCCGCCCATCCTGGATGAGGCCGATGGCCAGTTCGATGAGCTGCGGGTCGCTGGCGCGCTGGACGCCGCTGGCGCCGGACTGGATCAGCATCTCGCGCAGGTCGGCCGCGCCGTCGCGCTCCTGGATGGCTTCACGCAGCGCGGAGCGGAGCGAAGACGTGTCGCGGAGCCACGAAGGCCCGTCACCCGGGCGCGGCGGCCAGGGGACGAGTTGGACCTGCTGCGCGTTCCAGCGGATTCTGATCGGCACCACCCCGCTCCGTCTTGGCCGCCTCGGTCGACCTGCGTCCCGAAGCCTGCGCCCCGGTGGTCTCGAGCCGCGGCCAAGTCTGAGCCAAGGTACGGCATGGGCGAGAAACCGACAAGTGGGGACAACCGCGTGGTTGGGTGGCGTGGGGGTTTTGGGGTCGGAACCGAGTTTCCGGGCGTGGGGTAGGGAGAGGAGCGGGCGGCGCAGGTATGCTGGGATCATGGGGTTGCGCGTGGCCCATGGAACGGGGGATGGCATGAACAGTGGACGCAGGACGGCTTTGGGGGCGTGGGCGGTCGCGGCGGGGAGCGTGGCGGGGTTGGCGCTGAGCGCCACGGGTGGTGCGACGAGGGCCGCTGGCGTCTGGCCGGGGCCGCCGACGGAGATCGCCCCCGTGATCTCTTTGCCCGAACGAACCTTGGCGGAGGTGGGCAAGACGAGGGTGATCGCGTTCCGGGCCGAGGGAGCGGTTGCAGGGAACGCGACCCCGGTGATGTCCGTCGATCCGGCGGGGGTGCTGGAGGTGGTGTCGCCGGCGTCGATCCTGGATGGGGAGTCGATCGGGTATGTGCGGGTGCGGGGGGTTGCGGTTGGCGAGGCGACGCTGAGTGTGGGAAGTGCGGTGATTCGAGTCAGTGTGGTTGGGCCCCGGGTTGTGGACGGCGACGGGGCGGATCGGCCCCGAGTCGTCGGGCCGGTGGCGGGCGCGTGCGTGTGGGGTGTGTTCTCGGTGGGTGTGGAGCGTCGTGTCGAGCCGGGGGATGACGAGGGGCGCCTCGTGTTGCGGCTTGGTGATGGGAGGGAGATCGAGGCGACGCGGGTGAGCGATGCCTCGATGGGGCCGGACCGGCGGGCGGTGTTTGAGGTGGATGCGGGATCGCTGGATGACGGGATGTGCGAGCTGACGCCGGTGGTGGTGCTCGCCGATGGGCGGGAGGGCGTGGGAAAGGCGGTGGGTGTGTTTGTGGTGAGGCCGGAGGGTGCCGAGTTGACGGCCGGCGAGGCGGAGGCGCGGTATGAGGTGGAAAGGCCGCGGCGATTCGCGGAGGGGCGCCAGAACGTCGGGCGGAGCCAGGAGGCGTCGGGCGGGGCGTACTTCAACAACTTCGGGTCGTACCCGGCGGTGTGCTTCCCGGTGACGGTGGAGCGTGCGGGTTGGCACCAGGTGTTCGTGCGCGCGATGGGGACGCTGGCGGGCGGGGAACTGCCTTGGATCGATGTGGTAGTGGATGGGGCGCAGACTCCCGTGACGGGTTCGGGGCTGGTGTCGATGCGTTGGCATCGGCTGGCGGTGGGCGGCCCTGTATGGCTGGAGGCTGGGACGCGGGTGGTCACGCCTTACTTCGCCAATGACTTCTATGTGGAGGGTGCGGCGGATCGGAATCTTCTCATTGACACGATCGAGGTGGCGCGGATAGGCCCGGTGGAGGTGCGGGCGGGCGAGGGCGGGAGGTTGCAGGGTTCGGGGGGACTGGTGATTCCGTCGCTGGACGGGGCGTTCGAAGAGCCGGGTGGGGCGATGGGCGGCGGATCGGGCGGCGCGATGGCGGGCGGCATGGCGGGCTCGTCGTCGACGGGCGGGATGATGGGATCCATGAGTGCGATGGGCTCCATGGGCGGCCTGGGCGTGATGAGTGGCGGTGGCGTGATGGATTCAACGGGCATGATGTCTGCCCGCGACCCGATGGGGCTGGGGGTGGTGCCCGTGCGGATCGCGCTGGATCAGGTGCTCGAGGGGCGGTCGGTGACTGGGGACCTGCTGGTGGAGGGCCAGGCGTGGACGCCCGGGGTTGAAGGTGGTGCGTTGGCCGCGCCGCGGGTCGCGCTGCTGGTGAACGGGCGGGAGATGGGTCGGCAGCGGACGTTTGCGCCACGGTTCCTGGTGGATGCCGATGAGTTCGGGGATGGGGCGAACACGATTGAGATGGTGGCATGGGTTGGTGAGGGCGAGATCGGGGTGAGCGGGACCGATTCGGGTGGCGCGGGTGGCGCGGGACGCGCCGGTGGCGCCCATGGCGCGAGCGGCACAAGTGATACGGGTGGTTCGGAAGCGGCCCCGTCAACGGGGGGCGTGGTCGCGCGGACGCCGGTGCAGACCGTGCTGTTCGAGCGGGATGCGTCCTGGTATCGCGGCACGCCGCTTCGGACGCTCCGGTTCGGCATCCACGAGCCGGCGTGGGACGACAAGACGCGGGAGTTGTTCAAGACGGACCACTACCCGCGTGAGCGGCGTGCGGTGGGGATGTACTCGCGGGAGACGATCCGCCTTGAGTTGGCCGATGATCTCTCGGGCCGGTTCCGGGTGGGTGTTGAGGCGCTGGGGACGATGCTGGAGGGTGCGCCGGAGTTGACGTTTACGCTCGAGAGTGCGCGCGAGGGGCCAATGGAGTTGGGGGTGGTGCAGGCCGCGACGTGGTGGGACACGCGGTTTGTCGAGGTGTGCGAGGTGCCGGCGGGGCCCAAGACGCTGGTGGTGACGTTCACGAATGACCGGTATCAGCCCGGGGTTGGCGACCGGAATGTGTGGATCCAGTCGGTCGTGATGCGGGAGGAGCGGACGCCCGACGGCCGCGCGGACGGGGCGGCGGTGCCAGCGGTGTCGACAGCGCGGGATGCCGGGGGGGATGGTCAGGCGGTGAACGCCGCGCCGCTCGCGAGGCTGCTCTATCCGCGTGAAGGCGACGAGTTCTTCATGGCCGGCGCGGTGGTGGCCGAGGCCAGCGATGACCGCGGCGTCGAGCGGGTCGAGTTGATCATCGACGGCGTGGAGACGGGCGTGCGGCGTGGCGTGCGGATGCAGGGCGGGCCGATCGTGCTGCCGCTGCTGGCGCGCGGGCTGGAGCCGGGCGAGCACGCGATCAGCGTGCGGTCCTTCGACCAGGACGGCAATGTGGGCGAGGCCGGGCCCGTGATGGTGCGGGTGCTGGCCCGCGAGCCCGGCGGCGGGACCGAGTACGACCGCGCGGTGACAATGTTGGACCGCTTCGCGTTCGGGCCGGACGACGCGGAGCTGGCGGCGATCCTGTCGATGGGACGGTCGGCGTGGCTGGCGGATCGGCTGTCGCGCGGGCTGGATGAGGCGGGCGAGATGACGGCCATGGGGCCGGGGTTGATCTGGTTTGAGGATGGACGGTACGACTACGGCCCGCCGCGGCGTGCGCTGGAGCATCTGTATTACACGCCCAACCCGGCGCGGGCCCGGTTCGTGCTGTGGGCCCAGAACCACTTCTCGACGTGGATCAGGAAAGCGGAGGGTGATCGCAAGTGGCGTGAGCACGCGGAGTTTGCGAGGCTGGGGGCGGCGCCGTTCCAGGACCTGCTGCTGGCGTCGGCGCGGAGCCCGGCCATGCTGCGGTATCTGGACCAGGACCAGTCGTTCGCGGGACGGCTTAACGAGAACTACGCGCGGGAGATCATGGAACTGCACACACTGGGCGTGGACGGCGGGTACACGCAGGCCGACGTGACGAACCTGGCGGGCGTGCTGACGGGATGGACCGCGTCGACGCTTGGCGAAGCGGTTGCCGGCGGCGGGCCACGCGGGTTCAACTTCAGGTTCGATCCCTCCGTGAGCGGGGGCGAGGCGACGCGGGTGGTCGGGGTCGCGCTGCCGGCGGCGGCGCGGAGCGAGCGGTACGACCGCGCCCTGTTCGTGATCGAGGCGCTGGCGGCGCACCCGAGCACGGCCAGGTACATGGCGACCAGACTGTGCGAGAGTTATGTGTGCGTGCCCGCGCCCGAGGGGTTGGTGGACGCGCTGGCGGGAGAGTTTGAGGCCACCGGCGGCGACATGGCGGCGATGCTGCTGGCGATGAGCGAGCACCCGGAGTTCTGGGCGGCGACAAGGGCCCGGCGGATGACCACGCCGCTGGATTACTGCCTGCGGCTTTCGCGTGGCGCGGCGTGGCACCACCCGTGGCGGATGAGCGAGTACCTGCAGCTCGCGGGCTTCCAGATCTTCGATCGGTCCACGCCCGACGGGTATCCAACCGAAGACTCGGCGTACGGGGATTCCAACGCGATGATCCAGCGGTGGTCGCTGGCGCAGGAGGCGTCGTGGGCACTGGGGAACTTGGCGCCCGATGCGTGGAGGTGGGATGGGTTGCGGGCCGACCGGGCGTGGGCCCAGCGGGTGGTCGATGCGATCGCGATCGGGCTGACGGGACGGGTCCTCGGCGAGCGGTCCAACCAGGCGACTGTTGACCTGCTGATGGACAGCGAGGGATCGGTGTCGGAGCGGGTGCGGATGATCGGGGCGGTTGTTGGGCAGATGCCGGAGGGGAATCTGAAGTGAGTCGAGCCGGGTGCGTGAGCACGCGACGCGCGCTGGGCCCGGTCGACGCTTGGTGGCCCAGCAACGAGGGCGAGATCGGGCGAGGTTCTTGGTCGCACGGTGCTGGCCGCACGCGCGGCCGGTTCTGTCTGAGCTTCTCACACGCGCTTCAGCGGGTCGCGGTCGGTGGTGCTGACGCGGAACTCGACGGGTTTGAGAGAGTCGGTCAGTCGGCGGGCCAGGCGGGGCAGGTAGCCGCGCTCGGTGTTGGTGTGCCCGGCGAGCACAACGTTGACGCCCGAGTGCAGGGCTTCGAGGATGCTGTGGTGGGTCATCTCGCCGGTGACGAAGACGTCGCACTTCTCGCGGATCGCCAGGGCCAGGGCATCGGAGCCGGAGCCGGCGACGACGCCGATGGTGCGGCGGGGCGGGTCGGCCTCATCGGTAAGCGCGATCTGGAGGCGTGCGACGCCCAGGTGGTCGCGCAGGCGGCGGGCCAGTTCGGCGACGGGCACGGGCTGGTCGAGCACGAGGCGGCGGCCGGGGCCGATGCCACGGCGCGGCTCGCCGTGCAGGTCGTACACGTCGATCACGGGTTCCTCATAGGGGTGGAACTCGCGGAGGGTCTCGACGGCGATGGGCAGGGCTCGCTTGGAGCAGACCATCTCGAGGCGACTCTCGGGCACGGTCTCGACCTGGCCGGGCGAGCCGACTGCGGGTGCGGTGCCCTCCATGCCGAAGAATGAGCCGGTGCCGGGGCTGGCGAAGGCGCAGACGCGGTAGCGACCGATCATCCCGGCGCCCGCGCTGGCCAGGGCCATGCGGAGTCGGTCGACGTCCTTCTCGGGGACGAACGTGACGATCTTGACCTCGCGCGTGGGGTCGGGCTGGGTGGAGGGGGTCAGGGCACGGCAATCACCGGGGATCACGCCGCCGTCGGCCGAGAGGCACTCACACAGCCAGTCGGTCAGACCGCCGGGGGCGGCATCCAGGGCGGTGTGCGGTGAGTAGATGGCGATGCCGGCTTCGATGGCGCGATAGATGATGCGTTCGCGGGCGGTGGCGTCGGTGATGGCTTTGAGGGGGTTCCAGATGGGTGGGTGATAGGCAAGGATGGCCGCGGCTCGGGCGGCAATGGCCTCATCGAGCACATGTTCGGTCAGGTCGATGGTGAGCAGGACGGGGCCGGTGAGCTCGTCGGCGCGGCGTCCGACGTGAAGTCCGACGCGGTCCCAGGATTCGGCCAGATGGGGCGGGGCGAGTCGTTCGACAGCGGCGACCAGGTCGGCAACGGTTGGGCGTGGCATCGGGGTCTCCGGCGGGCGGTTGGCGCGGGCCGGGGATTGTAAGCGTGGGGGGTGGTGGTCGGGAGGAGTGTCAGCGTCGGCGGCGTGGGGTGTTGAGGCGCCGGGGACGATGCCAAAGCGCGTGACCGATGGGCCGGTCTGGGCATCAGCGCTGCTGGCTACGTCGCACGCCAGTATCATGGCGAACGCCGAGCCGCCGAGACGCCGAGACGCCGAGCCGTGAGATGCCGGGTGGTCATGGGGTGCTCCCGAGCGTGGGCGAAGCCAAACTGGGGTTGTGGTACATGATCGGCGGGTGGTCTGCCAGTGGAATTCCGGGGGTTGGGAGGACTCTTGACAATGCAGAGGAGGGCGGGCTGGAAAGCCCGCCCTCGTCGGTGGTGGTTGGTTGGCGGTGGTGTTGGAGTGGAAGAGTGAGGCGTCCCTCTCCGTCGGCGTCGCTGGATGCCCCCGGACGCGGGGGTGGGAGGGGACGGGGAGGCGCAAGTCGAGCGACAGGCTCACTCTTCGAGTCGGCGCGGGCTGACCGAGGCGACCATGCGGATGATGGGGGCGTCGGGGCCGACGGCGATCGAGTCGGCCTGGTCGTCGTCCGGGCGGAGCGTGAGGTCGATGTTGGCGCGGATCAGGCGCGGCCCCACGTCGTACTCCAGCGTGAAGAGCATGTCCTGCACATAGCGGAGCATGATGCGGGTCTCGGTGGAGATGACCGTGCCGTCGTCGATCTGCGTGACGGTGGCCTGAATGTAGTAAGGCCCGGTCTCGGGGGTCTCGGCGGTGACGCGCTCGATGGTCCAGACCTGAGTGAGGGTGTCGGTGACGGGGACGGCGAACTCGATCGAGGTGGACTTGATGATGGGGTTGACGATGGGGTTGGCCGGGTAGGGGCCGAACTCCTCGCCGGTGCGGATGAGGGTGAGCAGGCGCTGCATCACGAGCCGCCCGACCACGTGCGAGGAAGCCGACTCCGTGGTGACCTTGTAGGACCGGAACGAGGCGTTGAGCGCGACCAGGGTCGCGGTGAGGAGCATCGAGCTGATGGTGAGGGCAACCAGCAGTTCGATGATGGAGAAGGCGGGGCGGCGGCGAGTCCGTTTGACAGGGATTGCTCGCACCGAGTAAGCCGCGGAGCTGGCTGACTCGGTGGCACGTTGACAACGTGAGCGGCTCACAGGTGGCCCTCCTGGTAGGTGCCGAAGATCGGGACGATGCTCATAGGCAGCGGGAGGCCGTCGGGCAGCACGATGTTGGGATCAAAGCGGAGCTGGATGCGTCCGTAGCCGTTGAAGGGGATCATGGTGCTGCCGGCGGGCTGGGCCTCGAAGGGTGAGACGTCGGCCAGACCATCGCCGTTGGTGTCCCAACCGGCGTTGCGGACGCCGCCGACCAGCGGCAGGCTCTCGGGGTCCAGAGCTTCCTCATCGCCGTCGTCCGGGCCGAAGTAGCCCAGGGTGGTGTTGAAGAGCGCGGGATTGCCCAGCGGGTTGCCGTTGATGTCGCGGAGCGGCCCCTCGCCCAGGACGGGGATGTAGGTGAGCAGCAGCGCGCCGTCGATCTGGCAGTTGCCTCGCACGTCCAGCAGGCCCGCGATCACCGCGCCCTTGAGCGAGACGGCCTGCTCGGGCGGGCTGTTGAAGGTGCCGATGTCCACCGAGAAGTTGGGGAGCATCAGCGAGGAGCGCGCGATGACCTCCAGGTCCTCGGGGTCGGGGTTGTAGGCCGGGTCTTCGGGGTATTCGGGGTGCTGGCTGGTGAAGCGGGAGCGTCCGGTGAACTGGATCTTGTTGCGGACGTTGTTGAAGGTGGCCGGGTTGTCGCTGACGATGGAGCCGACCATGAGGCAGTCATGGAAGCGGATGTTGTTCGAGTAGGCGCGGGTGTCCGAAACGTGCAGGCCGTCGATCACCAGCGGCGCGGGCAGCCCGACCAGCGCGGCGACGGTGAATGTGCCCACCTGGCTCTGGCGGATGTCGCCGCGATCCAGCGGCTCGTTGGCCAGGCGGACGACCTGGTCGGGAGGGTTGAGCAGGGCGGCCATGGCCGGGAGCAGGTCGGCGGCGGTCTCGCCGACGTTGTCTCCCCAGCCGTAGCGGGCGTTCTCCAGCACGGGGCGCCCCGTGGCCTCGTCCTTCATCATGCGGCCCCAGATGGACCACATGGGGTTGTCGTTGCTCGCGTGGCTCCGGACCCAGGTGACGCCCACAAACGTGCAGTTGATGAACAGCCCGTTGTTGCCCATGGGGATCTGGCAGTCGCGGAACACCATGTTTTCGTAGACCGGGCGGTAGTACCAGTCGTTGAAGTTGGGGGAGTTGTAGGGCATTCGCTCGAAGTAGGCGGTGGCGTTGTTGTCGGGCAGGCCGTCGTAGTTGGCGTCGGCGTCCACGCGGTAGTAGCGGGGCTCGCCCGGGTTTGCGCCCTCGACGTAGCCGGCCAGCGCGCCCACGCCGATGCCCAGGTTGTCGGCGACCTGCTGGGTGAAGGCGTCGCCGTTGCAGGCGTCGCGCAGCGAGGTCGTGGTCGCGGTGAACGAGTCGTTGGTGAACTCGGGGATCTTGGAGGAATCGACCTCAAACCGCATCGGCGCGTCACCGGCTGCGGGGCGGATGGGCCCGCGGAGACGATCGAGGAACTGGCCCTGACCGCCGGCCCAGGCGGCGGCCGAGACGACGAACGAGAGCGACCCGTTGACCTTCGAATAGCGGTCGAGCTTGTCGATCCAGCCGTCGCGGAAGCCCAGTTCCTGGTCGGCAAAGGTCTCGGTGACGTCGTCGTAATCCAGCAGGTCCTCGTCCGCGGGGTCCCACAGCCCGTTGGAGTTGAGGTCAAGGAATCCGTAGACCCCGTTGCGGTTGCGATCGGGGCGGTTCATGTCGATGAGCAGCGCCAGGTTGGTGTCGGGGCATGTGCCGCCCGAACTGATGAACTCGGGGGACTGGCCCTCGGCGGGGGTGCCGTCGGTGAGGTCCTCAGTCAGGGTGACGCGTCCGTCGTCGTTGGTGTCGTAGTGGCGGATGAAGACGTCGAACTCGTCGACGAACCCGTCGTTGGTGGCGTCGAGGAACGCGCCGTCGGGGCTGCCGTCGTTGTCGTAGTCCCTCATGTTGTCGGGCACGCCCAGGCCCTCGGTGGGGTGGGTGGTGCGCAGGCGGTTGTCGCCGTCGACGTCGTAGTCCGCCAGCCCGTCGAAGAAGTCACCGAGCTTATCGTCCAGCAGCGCGTCCAGGCCCAGGAAGTCCGAGCGGATGACCAGGGGGTCGCCGTGCTCCTCGTCGATCTCGGTGTATCGGGCGCCCAGGTCGCCCTCGATCAGAACGTTCTTGCCGATCATGATGCGCGTGGGGCTGATGACCGCGTGCTCGACGCGCTTGGCCATCTGCACGTCCTGCATGATGGTGCGCGTCAGCGGCTGGCCCTGGCGCGTGTAGCCGAAGTCGTAGCCGGTGACGATCATCCGCACGCCCGTGCCGCTGGCCAGCGGGGCGTAGGTGACGCTGAAGCCCGACGCGCCCGCGGGCGACTCGGGGTCCTCCACGTCATTGAGCGCGATGATGGGGGTGTAGACCCACCCGTCGGCGGCGTACACGTCCAGGTCCACGCCCGCCGGGGCCGCCCCGATCGTCGCCTCCTCGATCCCGTTGAAGAAGATCACGTTGAGGTCGGCGGCGTGGATCTGGGCGACCGCCTCGGCCAGGCCCGCCGGCGCGCCCGCCTGGAAGTGCCCGCTGGGCGGGTCGAGGATCTCGATATCACCCAGGGCACCAAGATCGCCGTTCCACAGCGCGGTGGCGAAGTCGGCGTCGATGGTGCTCGAAGACACGATAAACCTGGAAGCGGCCTCGCCCACGCGGTCCTGGGCCATCGCCAGGCCCGTCTCGGCCGCGTTCATGGCGCGCGAGACGTGCAGGTGCGTGCTGGCCGCCCGGATGTTGCCCTGGCTGGAGATGGCCATGGCGGCCACCAGCGAGCCGAACATCACCACGAACATCATGGCCACGACGCTGACGACGCCCCGGCGCGAACGCAGCCGCTTGGCGCGGCGCCGCAGGCGCTGGACGGAATCCGCAAGGCCGACCACGGACAGCAGGCCACGAGCATTCATACGGTCACCTCGATCAAGGCGCTTCCCTCGGCCCGTCCGTGGGCGTCAGGGAGCGATCCACACGATTCGAACAACCTCCTGGGGACTGGGGTCATACGCTCCCTGGTATTCCACGATCACCGTCACAAGCAGAGGGAAGTCATCGACCTCGCGCCCCTCGAAGGAGCCGCTGGGCGGGTCGGTGTAGTCGGGGGCCAGCGGCGTGCCGGCGTCGAACGGGCTGATCTTCACGACCTCGACCCGCTGGCTCCAGCCGATCATCGGGAGCGGCTCCCCGGTGCCGGGGTCAAGAGCCACCGTGCCGTCGGGGTTCAGGTGCGGGATGATCTCGCCGTAGGCGTTGATCGGCCCGTCGAAGTCGCCCAGGGTGCCGAACTCGACGCCGTCGAAGTCGTCCAGGTCGTCGTAGTCCTGCACGGTGACCTCGCCGACCTCGGGCCCCCAGCCAACCAGGCTGCCGCCCTCCTGGTACATGCCCGTGACCGGGTCGTGCCGGTCAAGCGTGCGGCAGAACTCGCGGACCTCGCCGGCCAGGAACGTCGCGGTGGCGGCCTGGCTCGACCAGGTGTTGCTGCGGATGAAGGCCTGCTGGGCATCGACCATCGCCACCACGCCCACGCCGATGATGATGAGCGCCATCGCGGTCTCGATCAGCGTGAAGGCGGGTCGGGCGCGGCTGGTCCCGCAGACGCCGCGAAGACTGCGTGCGGGCAACGTGCGGCGACTGGACCTGGCGGGCATCGTGGCGATCCTCCCTCAGGTCCGGCATCGGTCACTTGACGATCTGGCTCATCTTGAAGATGGGCAGGATGATCGCCATGGCGATGAACCCGACGATTGTGCCCATGAGGAGGATCATGACGGGTTCGATCAGGCCGGTAACCGCCTTGATCGCGTCCTTTAACTGCTTGGAGTAGTACCCCGAGATCTGGTCGAGCACCTCGCCGAGTTTGCCCGACTCCTCGCCCGCCGAGATCATCTGCACCACGCTCTTGGGCAGCAGGTTGTCCTTGAGCAGCGGCAACGCGATCTTCTTGCCCTGGCGCACGCTGGAGTGCACGCGGGCCCACATGCCCTCGAACAACTTGTTGCCCGAGACCTGGCCCGTGATCGCCAGCGTGTCGAGCATGGGAACGCCCGCGTTGATCAGCTGGCCCATGGTCTGCAGCGATCGCGAGATGTAGAGCGACTTGAACATGGTCCGCAGCACGGGGAACTTGAGCTTGAAGGTGTCGAGCCAGAACCGCCCGACCGGGGTCTTGAGCGCCACGATTCCCAGGCCCGCCAGCGCCACCACCCCCGCCAGCAGGTAGGGCCAATGCTTGGAAACGAACTTGGAGAGGCCCATCAGGAACGTGGTCGCCCAGGGCAGGATCTCCTCCTTGCCCTCGAACACCGCGTAGAACTTGGGCAGCACGAACGTGAGCAGGAAGACCGTCACCGCCACCGCCATGACCCCGATCACCGCGGGGTAGATCGACGCCCCCACCACCATCTTCCGCGTCTCCATCTGCTGGGCGATGTAGCCCGCGATGCGGTCGAGCATGTCGGCGAACGAGCCCGACATCTCCGAGGCCCGCACCATGTTGTAGTAGAGTGGACCAAACAACTTCGCGTGCCGCGCGATCGCCTCCGAGAACTGCTTGCCGCTCTCCACATCCGTCCGCAACCCCTGGAGCACCTTGCGGAACCCCGCGTGCGTTGTCTGATCCGTGATCCCCTCGAGCGCGGCCCGCAGGTTGATGCCCGCTCGCATCATCACCGCCAGCTGCGTGGTGAAGTCCAGCACATGCTTCTGGCTCGGCTTGCCCGCGTTCATCGCGGCGATCTGGCGCAAGATCGAGCCGCCGGGGGCGGCCTTGTCGCCCACCGCGCTCACGCTCATGACGTGCGCGCCTTGGTTGCGCAGGATCGCCGCCGCCGTCGCCGCGCTCTCCGCGGTCAGCAGCCCGCCCCGCGTCGAGCCGTCGTCCGAGCGAACCTGGAACCGGTACGTGGCCATTGGGGCTCCTGCGGGGATCGGGCGCTAGCGCTGGGCACTAGGCCCTGGGGTCGGGCGGGTCGGGACTGGGCCGGCTCGGGCTCTGCACTCTCTGCGACTCTGCGGTGATTCCTCTCGTTACGCCGCCAGCATCCGGTCCAGCTTGTCGGGGTACACCGCCTGGGCGATGGCGTCCTCGCGGCTGATATATCCGTTGAAGTACATCTCCGCGATCGACGTGTCCAGGCTGCACATGCCGATGGCGCGATTGGTCTCGATCACGTTGGGAATCTCAAACGTGCGGTTCTCGCGGATCAGGTTCCGCACCGCGGGCGTCGCCAGCAGCGTCTCCACCGCGGGGATCATGCCGGGGCGGTCCTGGCGGGTGAACAGCGTCTGGCTCACCACCGCCTGAAGAGTGCCCGCCAGCATCGAGCGGATCTGGTTCTGCTGGCCCGCCGGGTACATGTCGATGATTCGCTCGACCGTCTGCGAGGCGTTGACCGTGTGCAACGTGCTGAGCACCAGGTGCCCCGTCTCGGCGGCCGAGATCGCCAGCGCCGTCGTCTCAAGGTCGCGCATCTCACCCACCAGGATGATGTCGGGGTCCTGACGCAGGCAGTGCTTGAGGCCCGACGAGAACGTGGGCATGTCGGCCCCCAGCTCCCGCTGCTCGATCAGGCACTTGTCGCTCTGGAACGAATACTCGACCGGGTCCTCCAGCGTGATGATGTGCTTGGAGTACCGCTCGTTCATCGCCTGGATCATCGCCGCCAGCGTCGTGGACTTGCCCGAGCCCGTGTCGCCCGTGACCAGCACCAGCCCGCGCGGCAGATACGTCAGCCGCGCGATGACCTCGGGCAGGTTCAGCGCCTTGAGCGGCGGAACCTTGCTCTTGATCATGCGCATCGCCATGCCCACGCTGCCGCGCTGCATGTGGCAGTTCACGCGGTAGCGGGCCAGCCCATCAACCTGGTACGAGAAGTCGGCGTCCTTCTGACGCTGGAAGATCGCCTGGGTCTCGGGTCCGGCCATCTCCTGGAACATCGACAGGCCCTTCTCGGGCGTGATGACCTCGAACTCCCCGAGAGGCCTGATGACCTGGTGAACACGCACGACCGGGGCCTGCCCGCACACAAGGTGGATATCGGACGCGTCCGCGTCGTACGCCGCCCGAAGAATGTCTTGAAGTTCCACGCGAGTGCCTCCACAACCGGCCCGGCGGGCGATTCCCGTGCCGCGCACGGGTCCGGTGGGTCCATCGGCTCATGCGGTGTGGACGTTGACGACCCGCCGCGGCAAGGGCGGCAAGCTGTGCGGGCCGGGCGACAGAGCCGACGCAGGCGGCACAGACGGAACAGACGGCGCCGCCATGCGTCAATAGAGCCGATCACGCGGGGCGATCGGGCAACTGTCCGGATGTCTGTGGGGGGATCTCGCCCGGGGGTTCGCGTCGGGGACGTGTGTGGACGCCCCTGGCGGCCCGAGCCGCTTGGTGTAACGCGATTGCCCGACCGCTCGCGCGGTCGGCTCGGTTGAGGAGTGCGTGCTCGCGCGGCCGGTTCGGTCGACGTCAGAGCCACGCATCTTCAACCCGCATCCCCGGGCTGATCGTGCTCGCCGGGCCGCGCTCGAGCATTCCCGCGACCGGGTACGCGCAGTAATCAAGGCTGTATGCCCCCGCCGGCCTGTGGTTGCCGCTGCGCCCCAGCCCGCCGAACGGGAGCTTGCTGCTGGCGCCCGCGGTGCCGGCGTTGACGTTGACGCAGCCGGCCCGCGCTTCCTCAATGAACCGCGCGATCGACTTCTCATCCTTCGTGAAGATCGACGCGGCCAGCCCGAACGCCGTCGCGTTGGCCTGCTCGATGGCGTCCTCGAGCGAGTCCACCACACTGATCCGCAGCATCGGCCCGAACACCTCCACATCGCACCCGGCGTCGCCGTCGGACCGGCTCCCGGCCTCCGCGATGAACCGCTCCACCTTCACCACGCCCGGCGTCAGGTAGAACCCCGCGCCCAGCGTCTCCACGCGCGTTGACTCCACCAGAATCTCGCCGCCCCCCACCATCCACTGCGCCTGCGTCCCATGCACCGCGTTGAGCGCATCCTCCCGGATGATCGGGCCCATGAACACCGGGTGCGTCGCCCGCGGATCGCCCACGACCAGGTTGCTGGCGGCCTTGCACACCGCCGGGATGAACTTGCCCGCGATCGCCCTATGCACGATCACGCGCCGCGTGCAGGTACACCGCTGACCCGTCGTGATGAACGCGCACCGCACGCACTCCACCACCGCCTGCTTCAGGTCGCAGTCCGGCATGACGATGGCCGCGTTGTTCCCGCCCATCTCGAGCGCGAGAATCCGCCCCGGTCGATCAAGGTTCGCCGCGGTGATGGCCCGCCCGACCGGCCACGACCCCGTGAACAGCACCCCGTCAATCCCGGCGTGGTTCACAATCGTCTTCGCCACATCCGCCGCGCCCTGCACCAGGTTCATCACGCCGGGCGGGGCGCTCTCCTCACGCAGGGCCTGGTCGAACAACTCCGCGAGCATCTGCCCCACGCCGGGCGTCTTGTCACTGGGCTTGAGCACGATCGTGTTGCCCATGAGCAGCGCGGGGGCGATGTGGCCGTTGGGCAGGTGGGCCGGGAAGTTGAAGGGCCCCAGCACCGCCATCACGCCGTGCGGGCGGAACCAGGCCCTGCCCGTCCGCGTGTCGGCCAGCGCCACATCAAACCCGGTCACGCGCGGCAGCCCGCTGTTCCGCGAGTCATCCAGCGTGATGTCGATCTTGGTCGCCAACAGCCCCGCCTCGGCCTTGGCGTCCCACATCACCTTGCCCGTCTCGTCGCAGATCAGGTCCGCAATCGCCTGCTCGCGCTGCTTGCAGATCGCCTGGAAACGCCGCAGCACCTTGGCCCGCCCATCGAGCCCCATGGCCCGCCACGCCGGCAGCGCACCCCGCGCCGCCGCCATCGCCAGGTCCACATGCTTCACTTGCGCCCGACCTTCCCACACCGTCTGCTCCGGGTGGGCCGGGTTCATCGAGCGGATGCCCCCCGCCCCACCCACGAGCGGAACCCACGCGCCGGCGAGGAGGTCGGACGGGTCGTTCAGGAGGCTGGGGTGACGCATGGTTGATCCTCCCTGAGTTCCGGCGGCCCAAGGCACGCGCCCCCTCCCCCGCGTGCGGGGGAGGTGCCAACGAGGCTCTGCGAGTGGACGCAGGGGGCGTGATCTGACCGGGCGGGTACAGAACCACCCCCACCGGCCTCGCCGAGCCTCGGCCACCTCCCCCGCACACGGGGGAGGAGGCTCACACTCCCGCCTTCTTCTTCGACCGTCCCTTGCGCGCCGGCACACTCTCAACCGGCTCCGGACTCGGCGTTGCCGCGCTCGCCGCCCGGACCCCCGCGTTCGCCTTGCCCTTCTTGCCCTTCACCGACCCCGCCCCCGCCGGACCGCCACGCTCGCCGTCCATCGTGGTGATCCCGACATCTTGCCCCGCCTCGACCGACAGCCCTTCGAGCTGCTCGCGCGTCAGGCACACCCGCCCGCTCGAGTCCACCTGCACCCAGTCGCTGATCGCCCGGAACTCGCCGTCGTCGTCCATCGTGCTGACGATCGCGTACGACGACCGCTTGCTGTCGGACGCCACCCCCCCCACCGTCGTCCGTCGGGTCGCTTTGACCAGCGTGACCTTCTCCGCCACCGCCTCCAGGTGCGGCCCGCCGTCGAACGGATCGATGTGCCCCTTGTACTCGAACCCCAGTTTCTCCAGCAGACGCCGCGCCGGCACCGTCTCGGGAGACACCTGCGCCACCTGGTTCAGCACGTCCAGCGGCAGCAGCGACAGGTACAGGTCGTCCTTGGGCATCAACTCATCGATGAACTTGCGGTTGTGCTGGCAGAACCGGTCCGCCTCGCTGTACTTCACCGGGATGAACTTGCGCCCAATGTGATCCCAGAACAGATTGTCCCCGTCGCTGCTCACGCTCGCCATCATCTCCGCCAGGATCCGTTCCGCGAACAACGGCCGGTGCAGCCCGATGAAATGGAACCGCACGAACGACAGGAACCGCCCCGGCTTCGACTTGTGCCCGCGGAAACTCGGCTGGATGATCAGCCCCCCCACCTCCGTCGGCCCAGTCACATCCTCGAACAGCCGCGCGATCAGGTGCGTCGTCCCCACCCCAAGCGACTTGCTCTTGAACTCCCGGCTCGACACCTTGAACGAGTAGTTCGGGTTGCCCGGGCCGCCCATCCGCGCCTTGATCTGGCTCGTCCCGATCACCCCGCCGCTCTCCGAGTGCTCCACACAGAACATGAAAAGGTCGGAGTGGTCCGACGCCAAACCCGCCACCACCGCCCCGATCTGGCCCTCCGTCCGCTCGTCGGACCCGTACGCCGCCACCCGCGTGAAGCACTCGCGGCTCTGCGCGATCTTCTGCCCGATGATCCGCTCGTCGGGCGGCAGATTGATGAAGTACACCATCCGCGCCAGCTTCAGCAGCGTTCCAACATCCTCCGCGGCGGCACGACGCATGATGAACAAGCGGGAGTCCTCTCTAGATCGATCTGAACGCAAAGGCCGCGAAGTCGAGCCGCGCGGACCCGCCGGTCCTCAACACCCAACAGCCCGATCCATCCACCCACCCGCCAGCCGCTTGCGGAACACCTGGCTCACTTCGCGCAGGTTGCGAACTTCGCGTTCAATCCGATGAACCCGAACCCCACATCACCCCGCAATCCTCCCCAACCCCCGTTCCACGCACTCAAACACCCGAGGCCAATCCTCCACCCGCATCACCCCCAGCGGCGGCAGCATCCGCAGGTGGTACGGCCCGTGCCCGCAGTAGAACAGCACCACGCCCTCCTCAAAGCACGTCTGGCACGCCTTGGTGATCTTGTCCTTCTCCCCGCCAAACGGCGTGAACCGCATCATGCCGCCCTCGCCGCCCACGATGTCCGCCACGCCCGGCTCCATCACCTTCTCCGCCACCTTGGGGAACCACGACGGGTGCCGGGCCGCCATCGCCCGGACCTGCTCGCGGAACGCCTTGTGGTGTTGCGCGATCAGCCCGGGCTGGCCCCCGTCTTTCGTGTAGTACCCCCCGTCCCGCAGCCGCTCGATCACCCGACGCCCCACCGCGAAGCACGACGACGGGGCCGCGAACGTGCCCGAGAGCAATCCCGGCTTGGGGTTGTACTCCTCCGTATACAGCGTCACGCACGCCTGGGTCATCTTGCCCACGCACAGCACGTCCACGTACTGCCCCAGGTCCAGGTGCTCGTACGCGAACATGCGGGGCGTGCGACCAAACGTTTGGATCTCATCGTCCCACACCGCGATGCCCGCGGCCTTGCACCGCTCCATCAGCACCCTGAAGAAATCCCTCGGCCCGGTGTTGAACCCGCCCTCGCCCTGCACCAGCTCGAAGATGAAACACGCGTGCTGCTTCGGATACCGCGAGATGTACTGGTCGAGGTGCGCCACCGCCATGTCGATGAACCGGGTCTGGCCCATCCGCTGGGCCGCCACCTCGTCATAGAACGGCATGTAATCCACCAGCGTCGAGAGCGGCACACCCTGGCGATAGGCCGACGTGTCGCCGATCTGGCACATCGTCACCGACCGCCCCATGAAGCAGTCGCGGAACGCGATGACCCGATTCGCCGGCGCGTGCTTCTGGTAGCACACCTTGATCGCGTTCTCGTTGGCCATCGCGCCGGAGTTCGTGGCGAAGGCGTACGCGATCCGGCTGTTCTTCCTCGCCTCGCGCAGCAGCGTGTCGGCGAACTCGTACTGCCCGGTGCCCGACTGCAGGTGCCCGTGCTGCACGGTGTCCTCGACCGCCGACAGCAGGTTCACCTCGACCATCTCCGGGTCCGAGTGCCCGAAGAAGTGGACGCCGATGCCGCAGATCATGTCCCACTTCACGCTGCCGTCGCCCAGTTCAACCAGCGCCCCGTTGCCCACGCCAGACCCCAGGTAGGGGTACAGCATGGTCCGCCCCTTGGTCTGACCGGCCTTCTCCAGCATCTGCTTGTACGGCTCGCGCAGCGCATCGATCGGCCCCCGCACATCGGTGATCGACGCCGACGCACGCCGAACCTCCTCAACCGCTGCCCTCACAGCCTCGCGCAGCACGGGACTGGCCTTGAGCCGCTGGCCGACAGTCGTGGTGCTACCAGCACCGGCCTGGACCGGACCGCCGCCGGCGTTCACGCCGTTCCCGCCCGGGCCGCTTCCGCCTTGGCCGCCGCCAGAGCCGGGAGCACCGCCGGGGTTCGACTTCGCCGCGTCGTGGATCGTGCTGGTCACGCCATGCCCTCCCGTGGCCCCGTCCCGCCCAAAGCCCGAAACGGGCGGGCAGGCCGGTGCCCCAACGTCGGACATCGTTGGGAGGCGGATCAGAGTTCTCTAGTGGGGAGGTCCGAGAAGTGGGGTGAGAAGGATGCGGGTGGAAAGCGGGTGCCACCACTCGCGGCCGATCTCTTCTCCGCCTTCTCCCCTCCCGACCCGCCGCGCAGAAGTGCGTTCCGGATCGGGTGCCACCATTCCGCCTGCGTTGAGGCGCGACTGGTGGTCTTGGCGGACGGACGCCGGATTACTTTGATGAACGTTCACACGCTCGCACCAGTCGCTCGCCTCAAAGCCGACGCGGACTGGTCGCACCCTCCACACCAATCCCCATCCAAATCAAAAGCCCCCGAGCGGCGGTGGGTCCGCCCGGGGGCTGGTGGCCGGGGACGGGCGGATGCGAGATCAACACCCGTCCCCTGGTGGTGAGCCGTCCTGGCTTATTGCCGATCCCGAATCTCCAATCTCGAATGGACGGGGGCGGACGCCGGCTGGCGAGGGATGGACGCGCGGCCTGCTGCGGGTTCCTTGGCCGACTTGGCCCAATCCCGCAGCGACTCGCGGAGCGGCGGGCGCGGGCTGTCCTTCCCCCACGCCTCAGCCAGAATCCTTCCCAGTGCTGACTCTCTCCGTCAGCCCTCGCCAGACTCGCGGCGCCGCCCGCCGCCCGATCCGTGATGCTCCTCTCAGGAAAAGACGAATCCTCAGTCCTTGACCCCTAGTGCCTAGTGCCCTCGACCAACCCAATCTACCCGTGGCCGAAAGCACCACACGTTTCCGACAACTCATGCACCAAGCCCGGCCTCTGCCTTCCTCTGTGCCTCTGTG
>CAZHKB010000007.1:0-21735 GCA_964533405.1 uncultured Phycisphaeraceae bacterium
AGGCTTCCGCGCGGATGCGGCGGGACACGCCCGCCAGCGCCGCGCACCGGTGCTCTTGCCGGCTCGTGGGTCTGACCATGCCGGCGGGGGCCGCGTTCGAGGTGAGAGCGTGCCGGATCCAGGCTCTGCTCGCGCCAGGGCTCGACCAGCGCCAGATGGGCGCGAGATGCGTGGTGATGCTCACCGATGGCTCGGCGATCGCGTGCGTGGAGACATCGGAGCAGCTGGTCGAGAGCGGCGCGTGGATGACGTGCGGGCGCACGGGCGAAGAGATCATGCGATCAAGCGTCGAGCCGCGGTGCGGATGCGCGACGATCGCAGAGGAGCAGGATGGCGGGGCAGCCCGGCTGGTCGAGCGCCGCGACCTGGGTGAGCAGCACGCGGGCCCCCATCGTCCGGAGGTCGCGGGTTCGATTCCCGCCCCCGCTATTGCAACTAGGAGCAATGAGAGCGCTCGCGGGGAAATTCTTCGTTATCTCAAGAGGCGACGCGGGGCATAAGGTGATATCAGGTTTTGGGCGGAACTCAGGACGAGAACCGTGTCCGAGGCTGAAAGATTATGAAAGTTTGGTGGAAGGGTGGCGCATGGACGCGGTACAACTGACATCACAAACGATTCCAACTTCCAAGCGGGTCCGCTGGCCCACGGCCGTCGGGCTATTGGCCGTGGCGCTGGCGGGCCTGCCTGGATGCGGCATGACCTCGGGGGGCGCCTCGGCCCGGCTCCGGCTCGACCCGGCGGCCACCGAGGCGACGCACGACCGGGTCAGCCAGCGACCGGGCCTGGTCGAGACGCTCAGGGTCGTGATCGAGCCGGGCGGAACGTGGGCGCCAAACCCCACTCCCGACGTGGCGACGACGCCCGCGCCCCGGCGCAAGAGGGCCGCGCAGGCCGAGCCCACGCTTTCGTCGCCCACGCTGGACGAGACGCTGCGGGCCGCGATCGACGCGGCGGCGAGCTCGGGCAGCCGCGTGACGATCGAGCACTCGCGCACGATCGATGCCAGCCAGGACCAGACCGCCTCGACGCTGCGGGACCGCGGCGCGGGAATCGACTCGCGTGGGCGTGAACAGGGTCTGGACGTGGACCAGCGGCCCCGCCGGCTGCGCCTGCCGTGGGGTGGGGACGCCGATGGCGGGGGCATGGGCCTCAGCGCCGAGCTCACCGGCAGCGGCGCGGCGGTGCTGTACGTGCTGGGCGGGCTGTGCGTTATCGCGGCCCTGATCCCAATCGCGTTCCCGCCGCGTCGGCTCGGCCTGGCGGGCGCGATGGCGGGCACGGGCCTACTGCTCATCGCATCGGCCACGGTGGCCGAGCAGTACCCGTGGCTCATGGCCGCGGGGTTCCTGGCATTCGTCGGCGTCAGCGCGTGGCTGGCGTATGACGCATGGAACAGCCGACGCAAGAGCAAGGCGATGGAGCCCATCGCCCTGGCGATCGAGGCGGCGCCCAACGCGGCGGAGATCAAGCGAGACATCGAGTCGTTCGCGGGCACGGCGATCGACCAGGTGCGCGCGATTGTGCGGCCCGTCAAAAAGCGGCTGGAGAGGCGAGGGGCGATCAAGCCCAGAGCGGCGACGCCGCCGGTGGGTTTTGGGCAATAGCGGCCCGCATGGATGCGGACCGGGGCGGGGCGTCACGGACGACGGCCCCGCCAGTCGTGTGGGGCAAACCAGTGTGGGGCGATTGAACGGACTTTACGACTTGCGAAGGGGCTCGAGCATGGCGACGGGAACAGCAAAGCGTGCGGCGGGTGGCGCGAAGGGCGGCGTCGAATCCGGCGCGAGCAAGGCCACCTCGATCACGGAGGACCAACACAAAGCGATCGTGATCGCGGGCCTGGAGCGCGCGGTCAAGCAGATCGAAACCACCATGACCAACATCGCAGAGCGGGTCCCCGAAGGCTCATACCCCGTGCGGATCGAGGTGCATGTCACCGGCGACATCACCGTGGCTCAGGCCCGAGCCGGCGAAATCAAGTCGGTACTCGACTTCAGGGACCGCGATCTGTGCGCTGCGTTTCTCAGTACGATTGACCCGACCCGTCGAAAGGCCCACATCGAATCCGCGATCAAGGCGATGAGCAAGGCCCGGGTTCAGGCGGAGGCCCAGGCGACGCTCCTCAGGATCGACGGCGAACTCACGGAGCTGGTCCAGACGCTGGCGACGCGGCATGGCTTGACCTGCAAAAAGTGTGTGGGCGCCCGCGCGGGATCCACCGCCGGCAAGCCCACGGTGTGCGTCAAGGCCGACGTGCGCGAGCACTCGGTGAGCTTCGCGATCGGGGTTTGACGTTCGGACGCACGGCCGGAGCGAGATCGCAGGGAAGCGAATGACCGCAGAGACTGCCAGCCTGATCGGAACCTTGATCACCGCCCTGGGCGGCGCGGCGATCGCCTACTTCCAGTGGCGGTCCAAGCGCAAGGCCGACGAGGCCGCGGCGGACGAGGCCCAGCGCCGCGAGGCCGAGAGCATGGCCCAGGTCCAGCGCGACGCCACTGAACTGCAGCGGCACATGGCGATCGTGGGCCGCCTCGACCGGATCGAGTCGGGCCAAGACGCCATGCGTGATGAGATCCGGCTTCTGCACAGGCGCGACGGTGAGATCGCCATCGAGCTGGAGCGCCGGGCCGCGCGGATCGAGGGGCACCTCGGGCTGCACGGGCGACCGCGCGAGCAGGAGAGCGACAAGCGCGAATGACCAAGCCCGCGTCCATTTCGATCGTCCAGGAGACACCCAAGGCCACGCGCCGGGCCAGCCAGCCCGCGCTCACGGTCACCGAGCAGCGGCGTGCGGCCAGGGAGTCCGTCTCGTCGCCCGATCGGATCGCCAATCTCCAGGCGGAGCGGCTCGTTTTCGAGGCCGTGGCTAAGTGTCGGCCTGGCACCTCCAGGGGGCCTGGGTCGATCCTCTGGCAGGAGCGTGGCGGTGGCGGCATCGGGTACGGCGGCGTGCTGCAAGCGGCCAGGCTCTATCTGATCGAGCACCATTCCGCCAGGGCCATCCACGTTGAGCAGCGCATGCCGCGGGGCACCGAGCGTGTATTGGACCGCCTGCTTTACAACATTCAGGAGGCGCACACGTCGATCATGCTGCGCGACTTTGACGAGCGGCAGGCCGACCAGCGGCACGCGCCGATCGACGGCGACATCAGCGCCAAGGCGGGCTCGATTCTGGAGGCGGCGTTCGACGGCATGTACCCAATCATTCGCGGCATGAAGTGGCCCGAGCTCGATGCCGGCGAGCGCAACAACTACATGCGTTTCTGCGAGATGGCCAACGACGCGCGCAAGATCGACACCGACGCGCGGCACAAAGAACGCCAGACCGAGCGGCTCGA
Organism: uncultured Phycisphaeraceae bacterium; assembly: GCA_964533405.1. GTDB lineage: Bacteria > Planctomycetota > Phycisphaerae > Phycisphaerales > UBA1924 > JACKHA01. The sequence continues at coordinate 3,343 of CAZHKB010000007.1, forward strand.
GCGCATGCTTCGCGAGGCCGCCGATGCCGCGGATCGCAGCGGCCAGTCGACCGTGGACGTGGGCACGTTCCGCGCGATCATCGACCAGGCGTTCGGGCTGAGGTCGCCCGCCGATCCCGCCGCGCCGTTGCCCGTGAAGGGAGGTGCCGCGTGAGCCGCGCCCGCAAGCCCCAGGCCCTCGCCGCCGTCGCCGCGGCCGTTGCCCTCACGGCGCCAGCGGTGGCCGCGACAACCAGCCCAGAGTACTTCCTCGCGTACCAGCACGCCTGGCTTCAGGACCGCTCGCCGCTGAAGGTCGCGAGCAAGGCCCGGCGCACCGGTCTCACGTTCGCGGAGGCGTTCGACGCCGTCTATCTGCGGATCACCGGCCAGCGGATCGTCGACTACTGGTACTCGGGAGCCGACGAGACGACCGCGCGCGAGTTCATGGAGGCGGTGCGACTGTTCGCGCGGGACATCCTGGGCAAGTTGCTGGAGATGGTGGTTGGCCATGAGGTGATCGACGGAAAGTCCATCCGCACGTTCGAGGTGCGTCTGCCCGCCGTCGTGGGTCCGGGCGGCCAGGTGCGCGAGCCGCGCATCACCGCGATGACCAGCAGCCCGGGTAACTTTCGGTCCAAGGGCGGCGACGTCTGCCTCGACGAGTTCGCCATTCACGCGGACCAAGGCGAGCTGTGGGCCGCGGCCAGCATGTGCGCCAACTGGGGCGGGGTCATTCGGATAATCTCGACCCACCCGACGACGCCAAACCTGTTTGACGAGCTGGTGGCGATGGGGGCCAGACGCATCGCGGGTGCCCCCAAGCCGCTCGACAAGCCAGTCTCGCTGCACGTCATCGACATCGATCGCGCGATCGCGCACGGCTTGGTCGAGCGAATCAACCAAAAGGCGGGGATGACCTGGACCCGCGACTCGTTCCGGGAGCACGTCGTCAAGATGGCCGGTGATCGCGCGGACACCGAGCTCTTCTGCAAGACCGGCGAGCAGCAGTCCTCGTATCTGCCATTCGAGCTGCTGCGCCCGTGCGTGCTGCCAGGACTGCCGCGTATGACGCACGACGAGCGGTCGTTCTTCGCGTCCCTCGACGCCTGCGCCGCCGGGGCCGACGCCGTCTATGCCGGGTGCGACGTGGGGCGCAAAACCGATCGTTTTGCGGTGGCCGCGATCATCCGGCACGGCGGAATGCATCGCGTCGGGCCGCTGCTGGTCTGGCAGGGCCGGCCCTTCGACGAAATGGAGGGCTTTCTGCACCAGGTCATGCGGGCCGAGGTGACGGTGCAGCGCTCGGGCGGCGACCGGCGGGACCGCGTGCGCCGCCTGGTGATCGACAACGCGGGCCTGGGCATGCAGATGGCCGAGCGCATGGAGCAGCGATACCGGACTCGCGTCGAGGGCGTCAACACCGGCACCGCCTCCGTGCGTGAGGACGGCTGGACGAGGGTTCGCGCGATGGTCGAGGAGCGGACGGTCGGCCTGCCCGATGACCTGGGCCTGCTCGGCCAGTTCAGTGGTGTCCGCAAGATCCTCACCGCCGGCAAGCACGACCGATTCGACGTCGAGCGCAACGAGCACGGGCACGGCGACGCCGCCACTGCGGTCATGCTCGGGCTCATGGCGGCCGGCGAGCCAGCCAGCGTCGGATACATGGTGAAGGGGGAGATGCTGTGAGCCGCCTGGCCGCTCCCCTGCTGGCCCCCTTCGTCGCGTCCGACGCGCGGCTCGAGATCCTGCGGGCGCGTCGCGCCATGCGGCGGATCACGCGACTGCTGTTCAGCGGCAAGTTCAAGGCGGCCCTCATCGACACCGGGATCTCCAACCACCAGTTCAGGCGAATGCTCGCCTCGACCGAGTCTGGCGTAGAAGCACCCAAACAGCTCGTGGTCGGCATCAACCTCGTGAAGAGGGCGTGGAAGACGCACGCCGATATCCTCAACGCCGACCCGGTCCTGGTCAGCGTCGAGCCCGGCTTTGAGGCGCAGTCGGCGGCGATCAAGGCTCTGCGCAAGCGGTGCCTGTTCGACCATCGCTACCACGAGGCGGCGATGCGGTGCTTCACCGACGGCGAGGCGGCGCTGCGCGTCGATTCGGCCACTGATGGCGCGGTTGTCCGCCTGGACTCCAACGACATTGCGTTTCCGGTCGGAGCGGCCGGGGCCGATGGTCAGCCCACGGTGTGGGAGCGGCGGTGGATCCTGGAGCGGCCTGACCCCGCCAACCCGCGAAGGTCGATCTCGTTCCTACGCATCGAGCGGCACCGGGCGCCGCTCGTGGGCTCAGCGGCGGTGGGCGTCATCGAGCAGGAGGCATGGCCCACCAAGTCCTCCGACGTGCTCCAATCGACAAATGGTCTTCAGCCCGTCCCGCTCGACCTTGCGTTGGGGCTGGGCCACGGCCTCGAGTCGGTCGTCGCAACCGGCGCGTCGCGTGCGCTTATCACCCAGCTGGTGACGTACAGGATCGACGACGAGCCGCAGCCCTCGATCGATGCCGCGGACCTTGGCCTCATCGACATGATGGTCGCCGGGTTGTCGCGCATGGCCCGCACGATGGAGGGGCACGGCCAGCCAAAGGCTCGCGTGCACGAGGGGATGGTCCGCGACGGCACGGTGCAGTGGGCACTGGATTTCTTTGTCGATCCCGACCGCCAGGTGGAGTACATTCAAGCCCAGTTCAACTGGGAGGCGATGAGCGGCCTGCTGGCCACCGTGCTCCAGTGGCTGATCGTGTCCCTCGACATGGCGGCGAGCCTGCTTGGGTACAAGCCCGCCGGCGGCTCGGCGCCCGACTCCTTCGACAAGCTGCGGCTCGAAGCGACCATACCGCTCGCCAACGCCCGCCGCGTCGCGCTGCTGCACGGTGATGCCTTGGAGCGGGTGTTCGAAACCGCGAGCCTGCTCGAATCGCGCCGTGGCGACGGATGGCCCGTGGGTCCCGTGCATGTAGCCGTGCGCGCGGACCTCCCCAAGGACACGGTGACGCGCGCGGAAGAGCAAGGCAAGATGAGGGCGCTGGGGCTCACTTCCGAGATCCGCTCGTTGGCAGCCGTTCACGGCGACGACCAGGCTTTGGCCGTGCAGACGGAGATCAGGGCGGACGAGGCCAGGGCGACCAGGCTCGCCCAGGAGGCGCTCATGGGCGGCGCGTTCGGAGATACCGAAACCAATGTCGCCGCGCCGGCCGCTCCTGATGAGGCCGGCGAGGGTGGTGATGGCGGCGAGCCGCCGCGGAACGGAGTCAACCAATGAGCGGCGCATGCTTGCTGGTCAAGACGTGGACCGCCTTCCTCGCGCTCGGCTTGTGCGCGATGTCGCCCTCGCCCGCCAGGGGATTCCCGATGCCAGATGATCCGTTGACTCGCCCAGAGCGCGGCGTGAACCGGGCCGCGATCGCCCAGCAGATTCAGTTTTACGGCGAGGCCGCCGACTCCATCAACTCCGCGCTGTCCGCCGCGATCACGAGGCTAGCCAGCGCCGCCATAGACTCGCGCGAGGCGTACACCGCCAGCCAGCAGCAGCAGCACCTGGCGCGGATGCAGCAGGAAATCGCCCAGGCCATGCGGGGCGTGGGCGGCGTGCCCGGCTCGCTGGATGAGCCAACCAGGCGGGCGGTGGCCGCGGCGATCGCCCAGGGCGAGGCCCAGCTCCGAGAGCTCGGGCTCAAACCCACGGACCGCATCCCTGGCTCGCCGATAGCCGGACCACGCTTCGGCCTGGTCGATCGCCGGGCGGTGGAGGTCATCGCTCGTGACACCGTTGCCAAGGCAAGCAGCGACATCGCTGGCTCGATGCGAGCGGCGCTCGACAGCCAGGGCCGGGCCGCGGGCGATTTGTTCCGCCGGCTGAGCCAGTCGGTCATAAGGGATGGCTCCTCGCCGCTGCGTGAGAGCGCGACCAACCGGGCCATCGCGCGTGGCCTGATCACCGGCAACGTGCGCGAGGCCAACGGGCTGCTCAGGGACATTTTCCGTGACCCGAGCGCGACAATTGCCGAGTCCTACCGCAAGCTGGGCAACCAGATCATCCAGGTCGGCAGGGCCGAAATGACTGTCCGCTCCTACGCGAGCCTCGTCGTGCGCACCCGGACGCGCGAGGCCACGGTCGCGGCCCGCCACGAGCGGCTTGGCGCGTCGGGCATCAGTTTGGTCCAGATCACGGGGCGCACAAGCGTGAACTTCTGCACAGCCTTCATCGGCCTCGTGGTGTCGCTGACCGGCGAGCAGGTGAGCGACGGCGTCCGCTACCCCGCCCTGGCCAGCCTGCCAGGCGGCGGCCCGCCGTTTCACCCCAACTGCACCAAGGGCACCGCGGCGTACATCCCCGACCTGGTGAGCGCGGGCCGCGTGCGCGGCCATGAGCGGTCGCTGATCGAGTTTCAGACGCGCGTCAGGCAGGATCGGCTGCTCGCCCCCGTGCGGGCGTGAATCGAGACGGGCAACCACGAGGCGCACCAAGGCGCCAGATCGGAGTCAGGGATGGCGTACAAGTTCAAGGGCAAGGACGGCCAGGACGTCACGCTCGACATCGAAGACAATCTCGGGTCGGCGATCTCGCAGATCGTCGAGGGCGCCGTCGCGCCCGTGGTCGCCACGATCGGCGAGAGCATCAGGTCAGCGCTCACCGAGGCGATCAAGCCTCTGGAGCAAAAGTTCGAGGCGATGGAGCAAGGCGACGGTGAGTCAGGCAAGGCCGATGCCAACGGCGTGCCCAAGGCCAAGGCCAAGGCCGCCCAGGATGAGCCGCCGGCATGGGCCAAGGGGCTGATCGAGACGGTGGCGTCGATCTCGACCGAGCGACAGGCCGACAAGCAACGGTCGACGAGCGAGCAGCTTGTGGAAGCCTACATCGCCAAGAACCATCCAAACCTGGATGCGGGCCGCCGCGCGTTCATGCGCGACGAGGCTCTGGCCGCGGCGCCCAAGGACGAGGCCGCCGTGAGGTTGGCGGCCCAGAGGTCGATCGCCAGGATGACGGCCCTTGGCGTCGACGTGCTCAAGCCCTTTGGCGCGAGCCCCGCGGCCGAGGGGGCCAAAAACGACACCGGCAACGCCGACGCCGAGAAAGCGGCCAGGATCAAGCGCATCCGGGAGGCCACGCCCGACGTGGTCATCAAGTCCTGATCCGGCACCCACGCCCGCGAGTTGATAGAAAAACTAGTCCCGAAAAGACACCCGGCCCGCTTCGCTCCGATTCCCAGCACGGCATGTAAGGCCGTGAACCACACCACGCCCTCCCCATCCAGGGAGCCAGCAGGAGAACGACGATGCCTCCGATTACGCACGCCGATTACACCGGCATCCTGGACCGGGACGTGACCCGGGCCTTGATCCTCAGCGAGATGCCCAACCTCGCGCCCGTCTACACCATGCTCGAAGCGGGTGAGCGACGCAAGCGCACGCTCTCCGAGAAGTTCGAGTGGCAGGTTTCGAGCGTCTCGGCCGTCCGCACGCTCATCGACAACGTCGGAGCTGCTTACGACGCCGCCACCACCACCCTGGTCGTCGATTCCACCACCGGCATTTACCCGGACGCGCAGGTCCTCTGCGAGGCCACGGGCGAGGTCATCCATGTGACGAGCATCACCAACGCCACGACGATGGTCGTGGTGCGCGGCATCGGCTCGGTGATCGCGGGCGCCGCCGGTTCGGTGGCGAACAACGCGTCGCTCCAGGTGATCGCGCACGCTGCCGGTGAGGGCGGCGTGGCGCCCAACGAGCGGCACGCGACCGTTTCCACCAAGTCCAACTGGGTGCAGCAGTACAAGTACGCGGTGGCCATCAGCGGGCGGGCCGCGGCGGTGGCGGCCAAGACCGAGGACGAGCGCCTCCGCCAGCGGCAGGTCAAACTGCGTGAGGCCGTGCAGGGCGCGGAACGGTCGTTCCTGTTCGGCGCGGGCGACAACGACACGACCGGCAGCGAGTCCAAGCGCGTCACCAGCAGCGCCGGTTTGTTCCAGGCGATCTCGACCAACGTGCTCGCCCAGGGCGGCACGATGACATGGCTGGCGTTCGACAACTTCCTCCGCGACTACGGCTTCGTCGCCGGTCACGACGAAAAGTGGCTGATGGCGGGACCGACGCTCCAGGGCACGCTGCACGAGCTGTTCAAGGGCAAGATGGACGTCGCCAACCTCTCCGAGGCGGCTGGCCTGGACATCAAGCGGTACCACTCGCCGTACGGCGCGGTGAACATCGTGCTCAACCGCGCCTTCAAGGGGGTGTACGCGGGCCACGGCCTTCTCCTCGATCGTGACCAGCTCTTTGCGCGTGACCTTGAGCGCGAGCAGGGCGGCATGATGCATCTTGTCCCCGACATCCAGGAGAAGGCCGAGGACGCCAAGCGCGACATGTGGTGCGGCGAGTTTGGCCTCGAGTGGGGTGACGAGACGCGCCACGCCAAGATCACCGGCGTCACCGGCCCGGCCTGATCCCATCTGACAGACACACACCACGGGAGCGGCGACAGCCGCTCTCGCGGATTGCCCCGTGTGGGGCGCCGGCGCAAAAGAGCCAGCCGGAGCACCGAGGATTCAGCACAGGAGACAACGCATCATGGCCGACACCAAGTCCAACACGCCGCCGTCCACTCCCGCCAAGGCAAGCGCCACCACGAAGGCATCGGCGGCACGCGACGCCGAAGTTTCCACCGTGCAACTTCTCAGCCGCTACGCCGAGCTGGGGGTGCGCGACCTGGTCCGCTTCCACGCCGGACGCGCGACGGTGACCGACGAGACGTTCAAGATTCTGACGGACAACCCCGCCTTCGGGTTCGGCACAGACTTCTGGGTTGACACAACGTCGGCGAGCGCTGAAACCGCAACCGCGGGCACCTGACCTGCCGCCTGGCGTTTGTCGGGCCGTGGGGACTTCGCTGTTCCAACGGCCCTTTACGTGGTTCGTAAACGTCCTTTGCAGACCCTTTGACGGAGCACGCCGATGGCCACACCCGAAGCCGCCAAGGTTGTTGACGATGGAACCTGGGAGCTCGTCCACGCCTTCACCGGGCCAAACTACCCGCGCGGGTACGTCGTGCGCAACAAACTCACCAGCGCCAACGAGTGCCAGATCTTCATCCTGGGGATCCACGGCGAGGGCGCGCCCACCTCGCAAGAGGGGTACTCGCTGGCGGTCGGCGAGTCGTCTTCGTTCCACGGCGCCGTGCTCGGCGGCGTGGGGGCCATCCGCGCCGTCTACGCCAAGAGCGCGAACGCCACCATCACGCACGCCATTGCGGTGAACTGAACCCCATGCCCACCCAGAACCTTGCCATCCCGTCTGGATCGACCTCGCGCTGGGCGTGGTCGGTGCGCGACAACTCGGCCACCACCGTGGGCGGCACCAACCTGTACGCGCACTCCGGGGTTGCGCTCGCCAACGCACGCATGAGCGGTCTTCGCTACTTGCTCACCGCCGCCATTCCGCCCGGCTCGCGCATCGACGCGGTCACCGCCTGGCAGAGGGCCGCGTTTGAGGAACGCGGCGACGTAGACTGCGATTTGCACTATTCAAACGAGTCCAGCGGCGGTGACTTCGACACTGGCGCTCGCAAGCCGGTCTTACTACCCCTTTCGAGCACGTCCGTCTCGTGGGTCGCCACCGGCGTCGGCGCCAGTCTGGTTAGCGTGGACATCACCGCGGTCTTCCGCGCGTGGTTCGAGGCGTACGGGGCCGCGGTCAACCAGGCGTTCATCTTGCTCTACGTCGGGCACACCGGTTTGTCCGGCGGCAGGTCGCATGACATGAACACGCCCGCCGAGGCAGACCCGCCTGGCTTGGACATCACCTGGACCGCGCCCACCGCGCCCTCTCTGGTCGCCAGTCCAGCCTCCAGCTCTCGGCTGCTCGTCATGGGAGTCCTGTAATGACCCTGCAAGGCTCGCTCATCAACGTCGAAGAGGCGGACGCGATCATTGCGACGCGTCTGCACTCGATGGATCCACGGCGGACCGCTTGGGCCGCATCCTCTCAGGCCGATCAGGAGGTGTGCTGCCGCGTCGCCACTGATCAGATCGCAGCCTGCGCGTGGAGGGGAAGGCAGACCGACGCCGAGCAGGGGACTCCTTTTCCCCGCGTCATGGCGGACGGGACGGCCGTGGCCGGCTCGTCGGGAACCGCGGCAGCCATCCCGGCGGGCGCGGCGTTTACGGCATGGTCGGTCCCGGGCTGCCCACGCGAGGTCTACCTCGCCACGGCCATTCAGGCGGCCCGTGTGGCGCTGCAAGCCCTTGGGCAGGACGACGACGCGGCGATCGCGGCGGACGCCCAGCGTGGCGTCACGGGCCGCTCCGGGCCCGGCGGATCGGCGTCGATCGACTTGGCCCGCGCTGCGTCGCCTCGGTCGAGCCTTGACCGCGAAGCGTGGGATTTGCTTGGCCTCCTGTTCGCCTGGGGAGGCGATTCGGCATGAACACTCAGAACCTCAACGGCTGGATCACGACCTGGCGGGCCCACACCGCCACCAGCGGCGCGGGCGAGCCGGTGCTGACGCTGCGGAGCCTGACTCACCCGATCCGGTGCGAGTCGGTCCAGCCCAGCGATCGCCGCGTGCAGGAGGCGCACGCCCAGCATGTGGAACTGGCCAGGCTCGTCCTCGTGCGACCCTCGGCCCTGCGTGCCCAGTCGATCACCGCGACCGTGGGGGACCGCGTCAACGTTCGCGTCACGCGCCCCATCGCTGAGGAGCTCGACCTGGAGATCACGGCCACGCGGCCGCGGGACGACGGCACGCTCGAACTCTCGTGCGCGATCCGGAGGGACGGACAATGACCGGACTCCGCAACTTGATCCTCTTTTATCAGGAGCGCGACGGCGATCGCCGCCGGCTGGTGCCGGATCAGGGCAGCGGCCGCTACGGCGTGCTTGGCGCCGTCGAGAATCGACACCGGCCAATGCTGTACGCCAGCGTGAAAAGCATGGGCTCCGGACTCGTGCGCGTGGTCAAGGTCTCAGGGCGCAGTGAGTCGTGGGAGCGGGTGCCCGAGCCGGGCGATTTCCTGGTGGGACGCGTCGGCGCCGAGTGGAGCACATGGGTGAAGTTCCGCGTGGCCGCCGTGCAGCCCTGGGACCACGGCAGGACACTTGAGCTGCTCGTCGAGCTGCTTGAGGAGGCGGAAGCCGGCTCGCCCGCGCGGTCCGGCGTGGCGCGAGTCGGCGGCGATACGCAGTTCGGCCCGCGCCGCACCGTCGTGATCCAGGCCGCGTCCGCCGTCATGGCCTTGTGCGCATGGGGAACGTTGGCATGGGCGGCGAGGGGAGCACCAGCGATGGCGGACCAAGTTCAATCGGGCGACTCCACGTTTTTGCCGCTCGAGGAGATGCAGACGTATCTGCGCCGCCTGGCCGCGCTGCCCGACGACCTGAGGCGCCAGGCACTGCCCGAGGCGGCTGAGGCGGTGCTGAGCGAGGCGCAGGTTCACGCCCCGCGCCTGACCGGGTTTCTGTCCGACTCCCACGTCGTGCTCCAAGACGAGACGGATCAAGCGGGCGGTGAGATTGTGATCGGCGTCAACACGGCCTACGCCCTGGCCGTGCACGAGACGCACAGAACCAAGAAGCGGTGGTTCACGCGGAATGTCGTCGAGCATTTCCCGCGTGTCATGGGGCAGCTGCTCGTCCGGCTTACACGCGAGAGGGGAGCACGCTGATGGGCATCGCATTACCGGGCACGTTCACCGGCGCTCCGCCCACAGACTTCACCCTGTGCGAGCAGCTGGGTCGCTTCTGGGCATCGCGGTCCACGTATCAGCCCTTGGGCCAGCCCTTGGGCCAGCCGCTCACCTTCTGTGAACCGACCGCGTCGACCGCCGCCAACATCTACTCCGCCGATTTGCCCGACGCCCCAAATCGACGCGAGGTGGCCGCGTCGATCAGCGTCGAAGGCCAGCAGCAGGCGATTGGCGATCCGATGGTGCGGTTCACCGTGGCTGTCGAGTGCCACGCCAGGACGCCGCGTGACGCCGTCGCCCTTGGCGCGAACCTGGTCGAAAGCCTCTTTGATCGCAGTGGCGCGGGCCGCTGGTGGTTCAACGAGCCCGTCGAGCGCGATGGCGTTGACATTCGAGGCGCGGTCGGCCTTCCCGCCATGACCAACGCGCTGCACGTTGGGTTCTGGCGATTCCTCACTGTCGAGCGTGCCGGTGGCCCGCTCTGGGTCCGCCAGCCGCCCAGCTCCGGCAGCCCTGGCCGCACACCGTCTGGCCAGGCGCTGTCCGTTCTCACCCTCATCATCACCGCCGTGCCGATCGAGTGGATCGATGGCATCACACCGTAAGGAGACTGATCATGGCGAACGACCCGTCCGCAGTCATGGTGGATATTTTCAAGATCGAGATCGACACCGTCGCCGACGAAGTCGCCGTCGAGGTGGAGATGCCAGCCTCTCTGGTTCAGACCGTACCGATCACCAGCGGGCCCACCGGCACGACCGTGCTCGCGCACAACGTTGTCGGTCAGGGCGGAAGGTTCAAAATCCGCTCTCAGCAGCCCACCGCCGCACGCCTGCTGAATGCCCTCAACGTCACCGGGACCTCGCCGCCAGCGGTGGGGACGCAGCTGGCCGGCCACGTCGTGAAGCTCACGCCCTTCGGCGACGCCGGCAACACCCGCACCATCAAGTTCTACAACGTCGCGTTCGTCGCGTGCAACCTTGGCAAGTTCGGCGGCAAGGGCAACTACGTCTACGAGATCGAGTGTGAGGCCATGCGCGACGCGGCGACCGGCAAGGTCTGGGAGTGGGCCGTTGCCTGAGCGAAGACCAGGATCACGCCGCGCACGGTGGCGCGGGCACGCGGCACAGGGAGGCGATGTCATGCAGGGCAGGATCAAGCACGTCGAGCACAAGTGGGAGCTGTCGATCGAGGTCGGGCGGGGCTTGTGTTTGGCCACGCGCCCGCCTCGCCTCACCGATGAGGTTCCCGATCCAGGCGTCCTGCTCAAGGGCGAGTGGCCGGGCCTCTGGCGCTGGGTGCTGCGGTTCCTGATCGGACCGAGCTTCCGCGTCAGCTCCGAGACGCGGTTCCTCCGTGCCTGGGTGTTTGCGGTCACCGCTCCCCAGTCGCACCAGCACGTGGGGCGACTGACCCACGGCGAGCTGGCCGTGTTCGTGCGCCAATACGCAACGGCACAGCGGCTGTGGATGGGGCGCATCGACGCGCTGGCCGAGCGCGACCTCTCGCCCGCGGCGGCCTCGGACCAGCACGCGCGGTCCCAGAACGTCGCCACGGGCCGCACACTGGTGCTGCCGGACGGCACGCGCCTCGCCGTGCCGGCGGCCCCCGCGCCCGGGGCGGCCCGCGGCACGCCGTTTGTCCCCGAAATCTTCGAGGCGATGAACAAGGCCAGCCAAGGCGGGTTGCGCCTGAACGGGGAGATTGCCTGATGCCCGGTGGAGTCAGCGCAATCATCGGGTCGTTCGGCGCCAGGCTCGGCCTGGACTCGACGGACTACGCGCGCGGCATCCTCAACGCGAGCGCCGTCACCGAGATCTTCGGCGCGCGCTTTGCCACGTTCGTCAGCAACCCGCTGCTGGGGGCGATTCAGCTGTTCAAGGACTTCGCCCTGGCCACGAAGGACGCGGTGGTCGATGCGATCGACCACGCCGAGAGCATGGCCGTGTTCGGCGCCGAGGTCGCCACCAACACGACCTTCCTCCAGGCGCTCAAAGCCCAATACGACGCCACGGGCCGGTCCTGGGAAGCGTCGAAGCCGACCTTGAAGGAGATCGCCGGCCTGATCCAAGAGGCACGAGAGGCGGGCAGCCAGGGGGCGATCGCGCTGGAGAGACTCGGCGTATCGCTCGAGGGTGTGACCGACACGGGTGATGCGCTCGCGCTCGTCATCGACGGACTGGCTGGGATCACGGACGAGAGCCAGCGGCTCAACCTGGCCATGCAGGTCCTCGGCTCACGCAGCGGGCCGGAGTTGCTCGCCGTGATCGGCGCCACGAACGGGGCCGTCGATGACATGATCGCGCGGGCCAGGGCGCTCGGGCTGGTGATGGACCAGGAGACGATCGGCACGCTCGGACGCCTTGACGACCAACTCGACTCGCTCAACCAGGCGATCGCCGGGATACGGCAGACGGTCGCATCGGCGTTCGCGAGGGGCCTGGCCGAGGAGCTCATCGGCGACCCCAGCAGCGTCGAGAACTTTGCGCAGGCGATCAACACCAAGCTCGTGCCCCTCGCTGAAGAGGTTGGACGCAAAGTGGGGGAGATCATTGGCAGCATGGATCAGATTCTGGATCGCGCTGAGAAGATCGCTAACTGGTTGGAGAAGGTCGCGAACAGCAAGGTCGGATCGACGGTCGGCATGGGCCTCATGGATGGTCTGGGCGACATCCTCACCGGCGACGCCTTCGACTCAAGCACGATCGAGGGCGCGGAGCTGGCGCTCACACGTGCGATCTATGGCGAAGCTCGCGGCAACAGGAACTTCGATGCCATCACCGCGGCGCGGCTCAGCCGGATCGGAGCCGGTCGATGACCATCTCCGAGGACCTCATCGCCGTCGCATCCCTCAAGGTTGGTTCCGCCGGCACCGCGTATCCATGCACGCGATTCATGCGCACCGTCACAGTCATCGGCCCGGAACAATCGAGCGCAGTGACCTACCGCCACGAAAAGTGGACCGGCACATGCCACTACGTCGCGGCCAACCTGGCCGGTGTGGCCAGTGCCTGGGAGACGGTGCGGTCCGACTTCTGCAAGCGAGGCCAGCGGGTCACGCACGCGACATGGACCACCGGCCTTCGCGTGCTGCCCGAGACGGGCACGCCAACGGGGGCGGAGGAAAGATCGATCGCTGGCTACCCGACTGTGGACATCGCCGAGGTGGCCGATGAGACGTACGCAACGTGGATGACGTTCATCGTGGAAGCCGAGTCGATGATCCCGGTGCTCGATCAGAACGGCGTGGCCGAGCACGACTACACGATCGTGGAGACGGAGAACGACCAAGGTCTGATCTCCACGACCCAGCGCGGCACCGTGCGCCTGGTCAACGGCTCCAGCGCTCGGGAGTGGGTCGACACCGAGGTGATCGACGTCGCCCGCGCCGCCGCCGGGACCGCGGGCCACGCCTTCAGCATTCGGTACACCCAGGGGCTGGACGAGGCCGCGATCGGGTACGAGTTCACCGCGTCCGACCGCACTGGCGGCGGCGGCATTGGCGTGTCTGAGGAGCGGATCGAGGACCGCACCGCGCGCACGGGCCAAGGCCGCGTGGTGCGCACCGTCTCGGGCTATGCGCAAGGCCCGAATGGGCCGACGATCAGCGCGTATGTGGCCACGCTGGAGCCGGCGTCGAGCGCGACGGTGATCCGGATTCGCCGCGATGTCAGTCAGCCAAGCGTGCCCGAAAACCGCGTGAGCTTCGCCTTTGAGCTGCTCACGGGCGTCCAAGATGCTCGATTCCCTGGCATCGTCATCTACTCCTACACCGAGGCGATCGAGGAGGCGGGCGGGGACCGAGAGGCGATGGTGCAGACGTTCTTCGACGCGGCGCCAAGCCTCAGGATGGGTGTACGACAGCCGTTCGTGTACACCCAGACCTCGACCATCGAGTTCATCGGCGGCTGGGCAGACCACGGAATCACTTCGGCCTTCGACATCGGCCTTTACGCCCGCGGCCCGAGGCAGTCGCGCTCGGGCGGTCAGTTCGGCCTGCGCCGCGTGTCGATGTCATTCGCCTTCGTCTCGCCAACGCTGATCACGCCGCTGCCCGCGCCGCTGGAGATCAACGCCTTCTTATGAGCGACTACCCATCCATCACGTGCGTGCTCTATGGCACCAAGGACGACGGCACGCCCAGCGCGGTCGGGCTGCACGCCCGCACGGTTGGCCGGATCTCGCGGTCGATCGGCCTCCAAGGCGACGCCCTTCAGCTGTTGTGCCCGAGGACGTTCCCGGTCGAGTGGAACCGGACCAAGCCGTTCCGCATCGTGTTTGGCGACACCGTCACGACGATGACGCTCGGCGGGTACATGCTTCGGCGTGCGAGCGCGACCAACTGGGGCCACCCGTTCAACCCACCACCGCCTCCTCCTCCACCACCGGCGCCCGCCGAGCACTTTGAAGCCGTGTGCATCTTTGAGACGATTCCTGGGCTCTGGCGCGATGGCGCTGGCGGCATAATGATCGTCGGCACGCTCAACCCGCTGGGCGCCGATGGCCGCGTCGACGACACGCATGACGACTACATGAACAACCAGACGCTGGTCGACAACCTGCTCGACTCGCTCAACTTCGCGCACGACCCGGCGCCCGCCGGCCTGAACACCGCCATCGACGGCGTCACCACGCTGATCGCAGCCGGCCCGCTGGACTGGGGCAACGCCCGAGCCTTGCCCGAGCTCGAAGCGCTGCTGGCCCAACTTGGCTGGACGGCGGTTTTCGCCAACGACGGGTCCAAGGTGTCCGTGATCCGCTTGATGCGGTCCGGCGAGATCTTCACACCTCCCTCGCTCATCGTCGACAACGCCGAGGCGTACATCTTGGACGACAGCCAGGCTGTGCGCCCCAGCAAAATCGTGGTCACCAGCGGCCGCACGCGCACGACAATCATCAGCGAGCGCACCTTTGGCCAATTGGGGGAGATCCCGCTTGTGTGGGTGTCACTCAGCGAGGTCACCGGTCGCTGGCTGCTGCGCAGCGAGAGCGATCAGCTCGACGCCTTCAAGGCGGGTCCGGTGGGTGCTGATGAGACTACACGGCTGTTCTCCAAATCGTTCACCGCGGTGCGCCTAGGCGCGGTCGAGATCCCGACGCATAGCCAGTTTGTGACGCTGCCCGAGGCGGCGGAGTCCGCGGCCTACGCGGGCTTTGCCCTGTCTCCATGCATGGTTTTCCTCCGCGGCTGCGTCCTGGAGCCTGGCGGGGAGTACGTCAACGCGCCGCTGGACGTTGAGGACGACCTGCTCGCCGTCGAGGGCGCCCAGGCGATTGTCGGCGAGGGCGTTTTCATCCTGCCCACGTCGATCCGGGCCGTGCGGATGCCCGAAGATGACAACCGCGGCGCGCACATGGACGCGATCGCCCTGGAGGAGGGAGACATCGTGGTGCGATTCTCACACGAGGCGCACACCGGCGATCATGTGGTGGACTACTACGTCTCGGGGTGGGAGTCGGCGGTTTCGATGGGCGTAATCTCGGTGACCCAGCTGTTGGGCCTGGACCTTATCGACGCGCTGGAGGACCCGCTGGTTCTAAAGCTCGAGGCGCCGTTTCTTCGCAGGCTGATGGTCTGGGACATGGGGGCCGCCGATCCCGACCCCATCAACGACGCCGACCTCAACGAGATCGCCAAGCAAATCGCGCTGTCCAAGGTGGCGGACGCGAGCGCCCGGTCCGGGCGCATCGTTCTGCGCGGCACGCACGACGTGCCACCGGGCTATGCCAGCGGCGCAGTGAGCGCGGTGGAGTGGAGCTACGACGGCGGGCACACGACCACGCTATTCATCAACCAGCACGAGCTGCCCGGCTCGTTCTGGGACGAGTTGAACTTCCAGGCGGGCCGCTCGATCGCGGCCGGCTTGGACCGCTACACCCTGGGAGGATCCTCCGCCGCGCTGGCCGAGGTGCGGGCCGGCTCGACCCCCGGCGATTTCGGAGGCGTGTATGGAGGCGGCGGGACGCGCAGCCCCGAGGCTGTGAGTGGTTCACGCGGACGAGAGGCCGCGATCGTGCACGAGGCCTCGAAGAAGTCGATGCCGCACGCCAACGGCGTGCTGCCTAGCCGCGTCGAGGCCTCGGAGCGCACCGTGCTCATCACGGGTCACGATCTGGTTGGAGGAGAGACATTCCTGGACTACCGCTGGAAGGAAGCCAAGTGGGACTTTGTCGAGGACCGGTATGTCGAAGTGTTGGGCGGGCTCACGTCCACGACGCACGGCAAGGCGCGCAACCTTTCAGAGATGGAGGGTGTGCAACTGCCCGTGCGCGATAACACGGTGGTGCGTCTCACCGGACCGCGTCGCACGCTCGGTAGTTCGACGTGGTTTTTCTCACATGCGGGGCCAAAGGGCCTCAAGGCCCGCTTGAACGGTCGCACCTTGATTCCAGGCCAGGACTTCGGCTGGACCTACACCTGGTCGGAGGTGGAGCACACCGAGGGCGGTTGGCAGCACAAGATCGACGGGCTGAGCTACCTGACCCCGGGCCTCGGCCAGGCCAAGAACTTCAACGAGCACGCGTACGGGCCGACCATTCCACCTTTTTTCGCGCCGGGCTACGACCCCGCCACGATCCCGGTGGGCTTCGAGCCGGTGGCCATTCGAGGATCCCCGATCGTCGAGCTCGAGGGGCCGTACCTGGAATTGATCGAGCTGGGCACCTCGCTGCTCAAACCATTCATGTATTTCCGCGCGGAGAACGCGGTCGACGGGGAGTGCCCAGCCGGATGAGCCTGCACCGCGTCTCCTGCTGCTGCGAGCCTGTTTTCGCCATCAAGGGCGTGTGGTGCGGCACGTCGCCGGCGGCCTGCGACTGGACGACAGCACCGGCGCTGTACTTCGCCACGACCACGCTGTGCGCGGGTACCGTGGACCCGATTGAGTCGGGTCAGGTCGTGTTCTATCGCGGCCTTTGCTATGTGCTCACCGACGACTTCGAACCGCCGCCGGTGATGATGGTCGAGGACGTGGACGAGGTGGAGTGCATCGGCACGGGGCCTACGTGCGGAGACACCCGGTGCGGCGGGCCGTGGTACTACCAGGCGCAGATCTGCGAGCGACACGGCCCCAACCTCTGCGTGCTGATCGAGTACTGCGACGCCCAGGAAATCTTTGCCGCCGCCCAGGTGCCCGGGGTGCAGGCCGTGCAGTGCATCACGTTTCAGGTCAACGACCGGTGCTACCAGCTCCTGCCAAGCGGGTTCGTGGGCTACGTGCCCGACATTACCGACTGCCAGATCGTCACGGCGATTTCGCAGCCGTACCGCAACTGCTGCCACTGCTCTCAGGCGCACCATGATCAGGAGTGCGCGTCGAGCGAGCGTGTGCTCCCCACGCACTACTCCCTCGGACCCACAGACTGCTGGACTGGAGATCGCCAGGGCGTCTGCTGCGGCGCGCGATACTCCATGACCTGGTTTTACCGGCACCGCTACGAGGTCTACGGCGGGCTAGGCCTCGAGATCGACGACACCGTCACCCACTCGGGTACCTGGGTGATTGGCCCGCCGGTGGTCAACGCCGCGTGCCCCGGCGACAAGGTCATGCAGGTTGGCTGCGTCGGCTCGTTCGACCGTGTCTTCATCGACACCTTCAACACGTACACCTTCAACCACGACATCTACGCCAACTGGCTCGATCCCCAGGATTTGCTGGTGCTGGTGCCCTTCGGCTGCTGGAACTGCGTGTATGTCGATCACCCCTCGGGCTGTCCGTGCATGGGCGGGAATCTCATTACGCCCGCGCCGACTCCTTGGGTGCAGCACTTCTGGCTGAGCTATGGCTGGAACTACCTCACGGTCAACGGCCGCTCCCTGTCCACGGATTGCACATACGCCGGCGTCGAGGTGTCCGGCCCAATTTCGGTCAGCGCGAGTTGGAACTACAAAAACAGCACGGGTAGTGGCTCATTTGCCTACTTCCACGAGATCCGCTCGAGCGGTCAGCTGACGCAGCGTGTGACCGTGACCGCGTCCTATTCGCGGCAGACCATCATCCCCTGCGAGCTGTGCAGGACGGTCACCACTCCGACCGTCGGACCGCCCGAAGGCGGTGGCGATTCGCTGCTGGTCGGTTGCGGGCCTGGCTGCGGGGGCGGCGCAACCGAGACATGGGAGGTGCTTTGATGGCGACGGTGATTAGCCGCGGCTGGACGGGGGCCAAAGGCGCCGCCAAATACATGGCCGCGATCATGGCTGGCGACATCGCCACTGCGGCTGACGCCCAGTCGCGGGTGCAGATCGGTTGTGCCGGCTGCCCGGCCTTGGTCATCGAGCGGGGCAAGCGGACCGGCGTCGTGCTTGCCTGGTGCGGGCCAGCCCTGGTCGAGCGCCTTGCCGCCGATGTGCCGAAGGGCGAGCGCACGTGCGGGTGCCTGGTTGGCCACGTCGAGCGTGGCGATCGCCACGCTGTGGCGGAGGCGCCTGCTGGCCACGGACGATTGGTGGCGCTCACGTTGCTCAAGCCGGCGGGCAAAACGACAGTGGCAGGCGAAACCTGCCCGAGGGGTCGCTGGGGCGCGGTCGCACGCGACGCCAAATGTAGCGGCTCGTGCGGCTGCGACGGGGCTGCGACGGTTGGGGATGGAACGTCCGACAGGGGTTCGTGTGCGGGGGCCGCAAAGGGGGTGTAACCGCCCCTTACAGCGGCTTTAGGAGGGGCTCAACCGCTCGCTTCCAGGGGTTGTCCTGGACAGCGAGCGATCTCATGCGCAGTGGTGGAGGCCCGTTTC
>CAZHKB010000008.1:0-21596 GCA_964533405.1 uncultured Phycisphaeraceae bacterium
CGCGGCGGCCAGAATCCGGTGCAGGTTGTCGATCATCTCGGGCGTGTCATCGAAGGCGCGCCGGAGTTTGACGGTGCAGGGGATGTTGGCCGGGACGGCCTCGCGCACCGCTTCGAGCAGTTCGATCGCGCCCTCGGGCTCGGCCAGCCAGTGCCCGCCGCGGGCCTTTCTGGCGATCTTCTTCACCGGGCACGCGAGGTTGACGTCGATGGTGGTGAAGGCGAGGGAAAGCGGGGCGGAGCGATGAAGCGTTGAAGGGTGGGGGGGAGCCGAGTCGCCGAGTTGTGCCTGCGCGTGTGTGCGTGCGGTGGCGACGGGTGTGCCGCGCCGGATCAGGTCGCCCGTGAGCGCGTCGTGGCGCGCGTCCTGCGGAGCGTCGTGGAGCGGGTCGTCACCCGCGGCGTCTCCCGCGGCGTTGCACTCTGGCTCTTCAACCAGATCGCCGCAGTCGAGGTCGGTGAGTGAGGCGAGATCGATGCGCCCCAGTTGCTCGCCGCCGGGCAGGCGAAGGTGGTGGGGCTCGGGGAACACGCCGGCGTCGGTGTAGGCGAGTTTGCGGTAGGCCTTTTCGCCCCGAGAGCCTTGCTCAACGGCCTTGAGAGCGGCCGCGGCCATTTCCGCGGGGTCCGAGCCCATGATCTGGCAGGCCAGCGGCGTGTCCTCCGCGCCCCCCGGCACGTTGTCCTCGAGTTCACCGAGGTCGGCCTTGGCGAACCCGCGCCCTCCGGCGAGCAGCGTGCGGTCGAGCAGGGCCTCCGTGACGCAGAACGGGCAGCCATGACGGCGTGCGATGAGGCGCATGGCGGCGTCGGAGTATCCGGCCAGACCGGCCTGGAAGAAGGGGGCGTCAAAGCCGGGGGCGAGGGCGGGGATTCGCGGGTCGAGGTGGCCGTCGGCGGCGCAGCGCTGGCCGATGTCCTCAGCGAGGCGGCGTACGTCCAGACCTTCCGCGCCGGGAGCGATAGCGGGAGTGGGGGAGGTCGCGTTGCCGGAGTCGATCGACATGCGGGGGATCGTATGGGCAGGGTGACCCACCGAAGGCCAAGAGCCCGGCGCGGCGGCGGTGCGTTCCAAACTCCAAGCAGGGGTGATGGGCCTTCGCCCCAGCCCCGAGTACGGGGCTGGTTGGCAACGATCATCACTCTGGCGACGCGGTCGTGGGGCGGAGGGCCGATTACCGCTGTCGTGGTGCGGGCAGTCACCGCGCTCGTCCCAGCGTCAACGTCGCCTGCCCGTGCTCGCGGCGGCGTCGGTAATCGATGGTCACGGTCTGGCCCGGCGAGTAGGACCCCAGCACACGGCACAGTTCGTGGAAGTCCCGCGTGGGGCGGCCATTCACGGCCGTCAGCACGTCGCCCGCCCGCAGGCCCGCCTCGCGTGTCTCACGCGAGTGGATCCCGAGGATGATCGGGCCTTCGCCGTGCCCCGGGTCGATGTCGAGACCGAGGTTGGCCCCGCCGGCGGCAACCGATTCGGGAACTTCGGGCAGGGCGCGGAGCCAGCGCGTGAACTCCTTGTCCACGTCCGTGATGTCCATGGCGAACACGCCCTCGATGGAGCGGATGCCGGTGGAATCGACGTGCCAGTGCTGGGTGTAGTGTTCGTACCACTCGGTCAGCTTGCCGCGCTCGTAGAGGAAGAGGAACACGGCGCGGGCGTAGGCGTAGTTGGCGAGCGGGCGGGTGCCGCTGAACCGGCCGCGCGGCATGACGGCCAGGTCCTCAATGGAGGACAGCCCTCCGGCGCGTTCGAGCCGCTTGACCGAGTTGGTGCGCCACGACGCGGTGGGGGTCAGCACGCCCTCGACCATGTCGTAGTCCTCGACCAGCGAGCACAGGCCCTCTTGGATCCAGATCGGGTGTCCCTGCCCCGAGCGGCTGTTGCTGCGGTGGTGCAGGACGTGCAGGAACTCGTGGCGGAACGTGGAGCCCAGGTCCATCGCCACCAGTTGCTTGCGGTCGTGCGAGTAGGAGCCGCCGATGCGGTTCATTTCGCCCAGGGCAGCGGCCGCGCCGTACTCGGCGATCGCCCAGGCGGTGAAGTCGCTCTGGTTGGGCAGCACGACCGCGACCCACGGATCAGTCGCGGACATGGGCGGGTCGACCAAATCCTGGAAAATGGTCTCGATGGCCCAGTCGGTGACGCGCCGGATCTCCTCGTGCGCCAGGCGCGTGGACTCGGCGTCAAAGCCGCTGGCGAGGTTGATGCGCAGGTCGGTATCGCGCTCGTAGGTGTAGCGCGGGCCGTACTCCTCCTTCATGTGCTCGAAGCGTGTCTCGGCGGCGGCCTCGAGGATCGCGCCCCAGTTGTTGACGATCAGCAGAAACTTGTCGTGCTGCCGGAGGTTGGCCAGGTTGGGGTCGCGCTGGAGTTGCCAACGGTCGGAGAACCCGCGCTCGACCGACGCGATCAGGGCATCGCCCGCCTCATCGAGCAGCCCCCGCTGAGCCAGCGTGCAGGCCAGGTTGTACCACGGGACGAAGTTGGCGGGGGTGAGGTCGATCTGCTCGCGCAGGGCGGCGGTGGCCGTGGGCAGGTCGCCCGCGGCGATGGCGGCGAAGGCACGTTGCTGGGCGGCGTCGGCCTTGGTGCCGCGGTCGAGACGCTCGCGCAGGCCGCGCTGCACTTCGGGGGACAGCGAGGGCTGGTCCTCGGGTTGCGCCAGCGCGGTCCCCGGAGTGGCCGCCCCCGCCCAAGCCAACACACCCGCGCACGCAAGCGTGGGCAAGGTCTGGCGGCGGATCGCCGCAAGGCGGAAGCGGTGTTGGAGCGGCGGGGGGCGCGGGTGCATGGCGGCGGTATGTTGTACCCACCAATCGGCGGACGGTCGCGGGACGGCTCCCATGCCCAGATCGTCTACTGGCTTCGCGTCGCCGCCAGCCGGTCCATCGTCCGCCGAAGGTCCGAATAGCACGCGGCATAGACCGGCGCCAGTTCCGCGTACCGCCTCACAAGCCCCCGCACCGGCTCATGGTCCTGCGAGGGCCTGATCGTCGCCCGGCACGCGCCCGACACGCTGGGCCACACGCCGGCCCCGACCCCGGCGAGCAGCGCCGCCCCGTACGCCGGGCCTTCTTCCGTCTCCATCGTTTGGGTGTGCGTGTTCAGGGCGGCGGTCAGGATGTCGCGCCAGAGGGGCGACCTCGTGCCGCCACCTCCGAGGCGGCAGGTCCGGGCGTCGACCCCTGTGCTGCGCATGATCGCGAGGATCTGGGCCATGGTCATGGCGACGCCCTCGAGGATCGCGCGGACCATGTGCCCCCGGGCGTGGCGGGTGGTCAGACCGATCCAAGCCCCGCTCGCGGTCGGGTGCGGGTGCGGGCACCGCTCGCCGGTCAGATACGGCAGGAACACCAGCCCCTCGCAACCCGGCGCGACCGTGCCAGCCTCCCGGAACAGCGTGTCGTAGTCCGCGCCGCCGAACACCGAGTCCCGAGCCCACGCGAGCGCGCCGCCGGCAGCGAGCGTGCAGCCGGTGATTGACCAGTGACCGGGGGTGATTGCGGTGCCGTCGGCGGCGCACATGGTGTGGACCCGACCGGGCGGGGCGGCCTGGTCGCCTGCGGCGTTCGCGCCCGGGCCGTTCGTTGCCCTGCTCGTCGTTCCCGCCGAACCCCCCAGGTCGCGCCAGGGCGTTCCCGCGTGGGCATACATCACGCCGCTGGTCCCCAGCGTCGCCAGAAACAGGTCCGCCTCGACCACTCCCGCACCGATGGCTCCGCACTGGTTGTCGCCCGATCCCGCGACCACGGGCGTGCCCGCCTTCAACCCAAGTTCCTTGGCGGCAAACTCGGTCAATCGACCCGCGACCGCCGCCGACTCATGCACCGGCGGCAGCAGCGCGGGGTCGATCCCGAACATCGCCGCGGCGTCCATGTGCCAGCGCCGATTGTCCACGTCGAACAGCAGCGTGCCGGCGGCGTCGCCCACGTCGGTGGCCGCGGCGCCGGTCATGCGAAAGCCGATGTAGTCCTTGGGCATCAGCAGGGCGGCCACCCGCCCCCACACCGCCGGCTCGTGCTCGCGCACCCACATCCACTTGGGCAGCGTGAACCCAGGCAGCGCGGCGTTGCCCACAAGCCGCACGAGCGCCCCCCGCCCGCCGACGCGATCCTCGATCTCGCGGCACTCAGCCGCCGTGCGCTGGTCATTCCACAGCAGCGCGGGCCGAAGCACGTCGTCGCAGACGCCGCCAGAATCGAGCGTCTTGCGATCGAGCAGGACCGACCCGTGCATCTGGCCTGACAGCCCGACGCCCGCGACCTCATCGGCCCGATCCGGCGTCACATGCGCCAGGAGCAGCGCGGCCGCCACGGACTCTTTCGTCGATCGCCACCACTCCCTCGGTTGCTGTTCCGACCAGCCCGGCTGCGGGTGGCTGATGGGGTGCGGCGCCGAGGCCGTCGCTCGCACACGCCCCCGCTCATCCAGAACAATCGCCTTGGTCGAGGACGTGCCGACATCTATCCCGAGCAGCAAGGGCATGGGAGGAGTGTACCTGCCCGCGAGGCCCATCAAACGAGGCCCGCGGCGCACGCCCTCGCGCCAGCCACCTTGTCCGTCCGCGACGACGGCGCCGAGGATCGAACCGAGAGTTCCCGCCCACGCCTGCGGGGGCTCGTGCCGCCCGCCTCGCGCGACCCCAGTCGCCGAGATCGGGAAGAAACCACCATCCAGATGGGTTCCTCTGGACGAACGTGCAACGACCGGCCCGCCGAGTTCTTCGGACCTGTCGGGGCACGAACAAAGGGACATCGTCATGATCACGCGTCACCCTGCTGAGTCCCGCGGCCGCACCGACATCGACTGGCTGGACAGTTGGCACTCCTTCTCCTTCGGCGACTATCACGATCCCGCCATGATGGGGTTCCGCGCGCTGCGGGTCATCAACGACGACCGCGTGGCCGCGGGCCAGGGCTTTGGCACCCACGCTCACCGTGACATGGAGATCCTCACCTACGTCCTCGACGGCGCGCTGGCCCACAAGGACAGCCTTGGCAACGGCGAGACGCTGCGCCCCGGCGAGGTGCAGGTCATGACCGCCGGGAGGGGCATCGAGCACAGCGAGTTCAACCCGTCGCGCACGGAGCCCGTCCACCTGTACCAGATCTGGCTGAAGCCGCGCGAGAAGGGCTTGCGCCCGGCGTACGGGCAGAAGGCGTTCGAGGCGTCCGGTCGGTCCGACACATGGCAGCGCGTCGCCTCGGGCACCCCCAATGGCTCGGGCATCGGCTCCAACGCCGACGGCGCATTGACCATCAACACAGACGCCGACGTGCTGATCGCCTCTATCGCGCCCGGACGCGAGTCCGCCTACACCCTCCGCGCCGGTCGCCGCGCCTGGGTCCAGGTGCTGCGGGGCAAGGTCGAACTGAACGGCGTCGCGCTGGCCGAGGGAGACGGCGCGTCGGTCTCCGACGTGGCGAATCTGAACGTCCGCGGCATCGACCAAGCCGAGGTCATGCTCTTCGATCTGGCGTGAGTCTGCGTCAACCGAACCGCCCGCGCGAGCGGGTCGGCCACCCTCCGGATTCGGCGCGGGCCCGTGGTCCCATTCACCCACGGATACGACGGCACCGGCGTGCGACAAGTCGCACAAGCACAAAGGCGTGGTTCACCCGCGCCCGTCGCCGCGCGATGACCGACCGCTCGCGCGGCCGGTTCTGTTGCGGCGACCGCGCCCGCCCGGGGCAACCCACTCACGCCGTCATCGCCGGCAGCCTCGCCGCCAACTCCTCCGCTCTGGGCAAGGGCGACAGCCCCAGGGCCGCGGGTTGCCGCATCGCCACGCGCCACGCCGCCCGCACGCCCCGCCAGAACGCGCGCCACCCGCGCTTCAGGCTGCCCCCGCGATCCAGTTCGCGGATCACATACCCATCCTGTGAGATCACGACCTGCACCCGTCCTCGGCACCAGGCCATCGGACGCCCTCGCGCGTGGATCAGGGCCACGTCCGCCGTCGGCCCGGCGATGAACACCCGCCACATCGCCAGCCAGAACCCGTGCAACATCTTCTCGTGCTCGACGTTGAAGAACCCGCGCTGGATGCGGGCCGCCGACAGGCCCAGCATCGCCAGTTGCCGATGCAGCTCGTCGGCCTTGGCCAGCGGAAGCACGACGCGCTTGTGCAGGTAGACCTCGGCAGTCTTGCCCGCCGACTTGCCCGCCCCACCCGCTCGCGTCGTCGCCCCCGGCAGCCCGAGCTTCGCAAGCATCGGGCGAAGCGTCTCGGCCAGCGTCTCAAACGCCCGTGGCCTCTCGAACTCGATCGTCCCCGCCGGCGCAGGCCCTTGCAAACGCTGGGCCGCGTGCTCCATCCCCTTGAGATGCAGTTCCGCCAAATCATCCCGCCCGATCATGATCTGCGCCACCGCCCTGGGTACATCCCGCAGCGCCCGGAACAGTCGTACCCGCCAGCCAAGCCCCAGCGCATCGAGCGGGCCGTACGAGTTGCGCGACATGTAATACCGCGGCATCGTCGCGTACCGCCCGAAGAACGGGTGGCGCACCACCGACTCGGTCGTCGCCAGCACCTTCTTGCCCGTCACCCTGGCCATCCGGATGAACCACTCGACGTCGTCGGCGTTCAGGAAGACATCGGGGAACAGCCCCGTCTGCTCGATCGCCTCCCGCCGAACCAGGGCCGAGCACGCGGCGGTATAGGTACACTCGATCACGGGCGTCTTGGGCATGTTCTCGCCGCCGTAGCGTGGCCCGAACTGCCCCCAGATCCGCTCGACGCGCCCGCCGACCTCGAAGATCGAGGCGTCCTGCATGTCGGCGATCGCGGAGCCGGCGGCGACCGCGTCCGGGCGTGCGTCAAGGCAGTCGATCAGGCCGCGAAGGGCCGGAGCCTCCAGCCGCACATCCGAATCCACGAGCCACACGAACTCCGGCGGCGTCCCCAGTCGCTTGCCCTCGCCCAGGGCATACGCCATGCCCGCGTTGTATCCGCCCGCCCCGCCCGTGTTCTGGTTCAGCCGCAGGAAGGCCAGGTCGAGCCCCGCGGGCACCTTCATCGCCGAGAGCGGCGTGGCCGAGGCGTTGTCCACGACCACGATCTTGAGGTGAACTCCCCAGCCCGCCGCGCGGGCGTGTTCCGCGCCTGTCGCGTCCGAGCCCCCTGCGGGAGCGTGGGGCTGCGCCCCGGAACCCGACGTGTGCCTAGCCGCGTGAACCGCGCCCGTCGTCAAATCCAGCGCCGTCAAGTCCTCAAGCACCAGCGCCAGGTCTGCCGGCCTGTTGAAGCACGGGATCACCGCCCACACCAGCCTGGCCCCCGCGCGCACGCCCCCGCCCGCACCCGCCGAACGGGCCGCTTCCGCCGGCTTCAGTTCCAGCGCCGAGGCGGGCCCGCCCGTGGCGGTGAGAACATGGGGGGACTCGGCAACCTCCGGCATGCGGTTCCTCCGTGAACGAGGGGGAGTGTATGGGGGCGCGGAGCGTCACGTGGGCGGGCCTATCGCTCCAAGCCTGCGGCACGAGCACGCCGAGTGCGCCGCCCACACCCGAACCCATCGCCGGTGCGTCGTTCAGCCGCTCGACGAACCGCGATCGACAGGCAAGGCCTGGCGCCGCTCAGTTGCCAGTATCAATCTCGCGCCCGATGTCGATTCCCAGCAGCCCGCCGCGCGTCCAGCGATAGTGCCCGGACACCGACACCGCCGGTTCCGGGACCTGATAGCTGCCGTTCAGGTACGGCGCCTCCCACCGCCGGGGCTCGTATTGAATGAGGGTGCTGGCATACATCAGGTGTCCGAACGCGGGCGACCAGCCCTTGCCCGTCTCGTTGGTCCGGAACACGCGCACCGATCCGTCGAAGAACGCCAGCGGCTGGCGGCTCTGCGGGTACCCGTAGAAGATGTTCTGCTGGCCGAAATGCCGCTGCTCGCCGTCGTGGACCAGCACCTTTTCGCCCGGGAAAGCGACCGTGCCCAGCATCCCCCCACCCAGGTTGGCGGTCTGCGGAATGCCGTAGAAGCCTTGGCTGGTCGCCTGCCCGATCCTGGCTCTCACCGCGGCATCGGTGTTGGACGAACGGATGGACTTGCTCTGGTTCACGTCATACGCCGCCGGGATCAACTGATACGAAGCCGAGTAAGGCCACCGCTTGTCCGCGGCGTTCGACTGCGGGTCGGCCTGATACGGCAGCCAGAACCCACGATCAAAGAGCTTCCCGTTCTGCTCCTGCCAGTCCAGCCGGTACCGGTCCTCCGGGCACACCACGATCCTTTCGGGCAGGCGGCTGGCCCAGTAGTCCTGCAGCACAAGGTGGCTGTAGAGGACGTGGGGGATCCACCCACCAATCAGGGGGAAGTCCGACCGGCCCGAGCGACGCCGAAGGATGTCCACCGCCTGGGCCGCCGCCGCATCCGTGTCGTACTGCCCGCCCACCGCCTGGGCCCGCAGATCGGGGAACGTGCTCTCGCTGTGCCCCTTGCGCCAGGTGAACGAGTAGATCCGGTCCTCGTAGTCCGCGGCGTACGACCCCGCCCCCTTGCTGTGCTGGGCCATGTTCGACTCGCAGACCGCCAGCCGCCCCAGACGCCTGGCCTCGGCCAGCGCGGGCAGCAGAATCCCGATCAGCAGGGCGATGATCGCGATGACCACCAGCAGTTCGATCAGCGTAAAGCCCGACCGCGGGCCGTTCTGATTCCGCATGAGTTTGTCCCCTGAACCCGGACACGCGAAACACGGGACCGAGAACGCGCAAGTCCCAGTCCCGCAACGCCCTGCCACGTCAAATGTACCCGATATCGCTCGCGGCGTCGAGCAACCCTTCCACTCGGGCAGCGAGGTCCAAATTGCCACGGGGCATGGGGCCGAGGCTGGGGTGGGTCGTGGCCGACCCCTCCTCAGAACCCTCGCGGGCGGTCGGGCTAAAGTGTGGGACACGACTTCGCTCCCTCCCGACACTTTGCGAAAGTCGGGGAATGAACGGGAACTCAGGTGGGTTGGGGCGGTAGACAGGGGAAGACTCGGGTGTGGCCCGCCGGGCGGTTTCGCGGGCGGGCTGTCGTGTTGGGCGTCGTGTTCCAGATGGTCCGGAGCCCCGAGCAATCGCTGACTCCGGCGAGCCTCGCGTGTCGAATAGTGGTTCGGTGGTCTGTTCGCAGTCGGCGGGAGGTGGTTCGTGGCGAAGCGCAATCCAATCAAGCCAGTGCTGGTGGTGGGTGCCCTGGCCCTGGTGGCCGGCGGCGCGGTCGCCGCGTACCAGTCGTTCAAGCCCGACAGCGGCGAGGCGAGCCAGCGGGCCGCCACGGCCGACCTGGCCCGGGCCGAGGTCGTCACGTTTGACATCACCACCACCGCCACGGGCGAACTTGAGGCCCGGCGATCGGTCGAACTACGGTGTCTGCTCGAGGATCCGTCCTCGATCATTGAGGTGGTGCCCGAGGGGACGTTCGTACGCGCGGGCACCGTGCTGCTCCGCTTGAAGAGCGAGGATCTAAAGACAGAACTCCGCGAAGAAGAACTCCGCGTGCTCTCCTCGACCGCCGACCTGGTCGCCGCTGAGAACGGCTACGAGATCCAGGTCAGCCAGAACGCCACCCGCCTCGAACAGTCGCAGGTCAAACTGCGGCTGGGCGAACTGAGCCTCCAGCAGTGGCTCGAGGGTGACCACAAGCAGCGCGTCCAAGACCTCGAACTCGACCTCGAACGGGCACAGATCGACCTCGATCGCACCGAAAAGCTCTTCACGCGCAAGGAGGGGCTGCTGGCCGAGGGGTTCCTGAGCACCGACGAACTCGAGCAGGAGCGGATTCGGCTGGTGGCGGCCCGGGCCGCGCTGGCCAAGGCCCAGCTCGCCCTCGAGTCGTACCAGACCTACGAGCGCGTACGGAACCTGACCCAGAAACAGTCCGACGTCGATCAGGCCCGGGCCGAGGTCGACCGCGTCCGCCGGCAGAACGAGATCGAACTGGTCAGCCGGGATGCCAACCGCATCAACGCCCGCCGCCAGCTCGAGATGCGCCAAGCCGAGGTCGCCGACCTCCTGGCCCAGATCGCCAACTGCGAGATCCTTGCCCCCACCGACGGCCTGGTCGTCTACGCCACCAGCATCGACCGGGGCCAGCGCTGGGGCCAGTCGGGCCAGACCCCCCTCCAGATCGGTCGCCAGGTCATGCCCAACGAGTCGCTCATCGTGCTGCCCGACACCAGCGAGATGCTGGCCAAGGTCCGGGTCCACGAGAGCCTCGCGGGACGCGTGCGGGCCCGCCAGATCGTGGACATCAAGATCGACGCCCTTCCGGGCATGGTCTTCACCGGCGTGGTGGAGTCGATCGGCGTGCTGGCCGAGGGCAGCGACTGGCGCGACCCCAACCGGCGCGAGTACACCGTCCGCACCTCGATCCAGGCTCCCGAGGGCGTGGAGTTGAAGCCCTCGATGCGGGCCGACGCGACGATCACGCTCGGGCGCGTCGAGAGTGCGCTGGCGGTGCCCATCCAAGCCGTCTTCAGCGAGGGCATGGTGCGGTTCGTGTATGTGCCACGCGGCGCCAAGTTCCTGCGGGTGCCGGTGCAGGTCGGGCGGCGTTCCGAGCTGTATGCCGAGGTCACCGCGGGCATCGAGGCCAACACTCCCGTTCTGATCCGCGAGCCCAGCCCCGGCGAGGTCCTTTCCGAGCCCTGGCGCGAGGCCCAGCTCAAACTCGTCGGCCTTAAACTCGATGAGGGCGGTGCGCCCGTGCCCATCGGTGGCATGGCGATGCCTGGTTCGGGCCGCCCGGGCGGCCCCGGTGGCGGCGGCCCCGCCGCGAGCACCGGCTCTCCCGCAGACTCCGCCAACCCAGGCCGCCGCAGTCGCGACGGGAACCAGCAGACCAACGGCGCGCCCAGCGCCCAGCCCACGCAAGAAGCCGCCAGGCCCGCGAACTCGCAGTCCGCACCGGAGGCCACGACTCCAGCGGCCCCGACCACCGCGCCCGCCGACTCCGCGTCCGCGAGCCAACCCACCTCAACGCCCACGACCGCCGTCCGAACCACCGGCGGCTGACCCGGCCTTCGACCAATGTTGGCGACCAATGTTGGCGACCGACTTGGCGACCGACTTGGCGACCCAGCCGGCGACCAAGCCACAAACCGACCCGGCGACCGATCCGATATCCTGCCCCCACAATGGTCGAGCCCGACGATTTCGGCCTCTCCCCTCTCGCCACGCTGGCGCACGTCGCCGCGTCTCATCCGCCGTCCATGTTTGCGTCCTTCTGGTCGCACTGGCAGCAGCGGGTCGCGGCCGCGAAGCCCAGGCTCGTCGAGTTCCGCACGCCCAGCCCCGACTCCACCGATTCCTCCGCCACCCACTGGGTCGAGAGCGTCGCGCACGTCCGCGTCGGGTGCCGCCTGATCGAGCCGCCGCGCGGCACGCCCGTCCATGCCGCCCTGCTCACCCTGCACGGCTACCACGCCCCCACGCCCCTGTCCGGCGAGGACGAGGAGTGGGCGCCCCTGGCGAGGCGTGGCCTGCTGGTCTGCGCCATGCGCCTGCGCGGGTACCCCGGCTCGCGGATCGACTGCGCCGACTACACCCAGGAGCCCGGCGGCTGGATCTCACGCGGTCTGGCGGTCAACGTCACCAAGCCGCAAGACGCGATGGACTGGTCGCTCGTGCAGGGCGTGGCCGACGTCGCGTGCGTCGCCCGCGCCCTGCGGGTGGACCTCGACCGCCGGGCCGGCCCGGACCGCCCGCTGATGCTGCACGGGTGGTCCTTCGGCGGAGGGGTCGCCGTTGTCGCGGCGGCGCAGCTGGCCGCCATGAACGCGGGCTCCGACCGAGTCTCGCGGCTGTGCCTGGGTGTCCCCTCGCTGGGCGACTGGGCTTGGCGGCGATCCCTGGGTGACAGAGCGTGCCGCACGGGCATCGGCGCCGACGTCGCGTTCACGCTCAAGGCACACGCCCTCAATGATGAGCAACTCCTCTCAACCCTGTCTCTGGGCGATGCGGCCCTGCACGCCCGCCATGTCAGCGCCGACACCCTTGCGCTGCTGGCCCTGCGAGACGACACGGTCCCCGCCCCGTCGTCGGCGGCCATCATCAACGCCCTGGCCACCGATCCCGGACGCCGGTGGCGATTCCTGACCCCGTACGGGCACTTCGACGGCGGACTCCGAAACGCCCGGCGTCACGCCCTCTTCGAGGCCTGCCGCCAAGACTTTCTCGACCCCACTTGCGATCCCGGGCAAGCCATGGCGCGGTGGGAGCCGATGTTGGAACACGGCGAGCGCCGCCCGGAGTCGGCGCGTGCGTGAGCACCAAGCCCACCCACCGGCTCGGAGCGGCAGCCCGACCGTGTGCCAGGGCTTCGACCACCAGAGATTCCCGTCGCGGCCCGCCTAAGGATCCTCCGATGCGCGTCCTCTTTCTCCTCGACGAGGTCTTCGCGACGCGAGAGCGTCCGCTGATCGAGCGGCTCGAGGTCGGGCTGGCCGATGAGGGCGTCCGCGTCGTCCGCGCGGTGCCGGATTCGCTGCGCGAAGCCCAGGCCGGCGGCTTCTTCGTCCAAACCGCCACCTTCACGCTCGCCGGGATGCCGCTGTCTCGACAGGCCCGGGTCCGCCGCCTTCTGGACCAGGTCTCGGGCGCGGATGACCGCCCGATTGATGTGGTGCATGTGATGGGCGGCGCGGCCTGGGGGTTCGCCGCCACCGCCGCGCGTCTGGCCGGCGCGCCGCTCGTGCTGGAAGTCTGGCGCGCCGGGCTGGCCGGGCGGGTGCGGGCGGTCCGGACCGCGCTGGGCGGGGCAAGCCCGCTCATCGCGCTGTGCCCCGACGAGGGCACGCACGGCGAACTTGGGGCCGCGGGGCTTGGCGACATCGCGCGCGTGGCGCCCTGGGGTGTACATGTGACCGAGCGTGAACGCCCCGCGTTCTCCGCCGACGTCGCCACATCGATCTTCATGGTCGGCAGCGGGCGCGATGCGCGGGCGTTCTCCGCCTGTATGGAGGGTCTGGTCCGCGCCATCCCCAACTCGAGTGATGCGCGGGTCTACCTCGACGCCGACGCGGCCCGCCGGTCGCGGCTCTGGCCCGTGCTGCGACGGCTCAACCTGACCGATCGCGTCTCGCTCATCGACGCGCTGGAAGCCCGGCGCGAACTCGTGCTGGTGGGCGATGCCCTGCTCGTGCCCGAGGCGGTGGGCGAGCACCGCACCATCGTGCTGGATGCGATGGGCGCGGGCATGGCCGTCCTGGCCGCGTATGACGCGCGCATCGCCTGGATGCTCGACGGGGTGACCGCGCGCCTGGTCGGCGCCACAGTCCCGGCGGGCGCGCCCCCGGGGCCGGCGTCCGCCGACGCCTGGGCGGACGCGATCCGCGACCTCGTGCTGAACCCCGAGGCCGGGCGGGCGCTGGGCCGATCGGCCCGGGTCCATGTTCAGGAACACCGGCGTGCCAGCGCCCACGTCGCGGCGGTCATGGGCGTCTACTCCAGCCTCGCGGGCGCCACCACCGCGGGCTCGATCGGGCTCTGAACAGAGCCGCGTGCGTCAGCACGCGGTGCCCGGTTCTTCGAGGCCTCGATCCTCGCCATGCGCATCGCGGGACTGGTCGCCCAACCCCGAGCCCTCGCGTTCTCCCGCACGCGGGGGCGTCGTCACGGCCCCGGCGCCGCCACCGTCCCCGCGGCCCGGGGCATGAACACCTGCGCACGCGACACCCGGAAGAACGGCTGATACACATACATCCCGCCCGTGACCGCGTCGGGCTTCCCGTCGCCATCCAGGTCCCCGATGTCGCCCACGACCTGGTAAGTCGGCCCGATGTTCACAGGCCAAAGCGTGAAACCCTCCTGCCCATCGTTCTCGAACCACACGATCGCCTGCCGACGCGGGTCCTGCCACTGATTCATCATGCTCGTGGCGATCACGTCCAGATCGCCGTCGCCGTCGAAGTCGCCCGCGTCGGCCCAGTACGCCCCGTGGAACCCGCCGATCTTGCGGTACTCGAACGCGATCGCCTCGCCCTCGGACTTGTTCTCCAGCCACTGCACGCCGTGCCAGGGCTTCGAGTAGGGCTCGCCGTCCAGCGCATCGCCATTGGTGAACACCACGTCCAGGTCACCGTCCTGATCCAGGTCGATCAGGTCGGCCGACGAGTTGCCCCACAGCGGGTGGGGCGCCCTCCAGAGTTCAACCTCCTTGAACGCCACGTCGGCGCCGCTCTCCGATCGCCCCTGGTTCACATAAAGCATCACCTTCTCGTGCTGCTGCGACACCAACACAACCACGTCGGGGCGCCCATCGCCGTTCACGTCGCCCGTGGGGCAATGGCTGATGCCGTTGCTCTTGAGAAGCTCGTGCGCCGTGAACACCATCGGCGCCGTCTGTTCGAGCCACCCGGCCCGCCCCGTGTGGAAAAGCCCGAACGATGCGAACGCCAGGTCGAGGTCGCCGTCCGCGTCCATATCCACCGGCCGCACATCGCACACCCGCGGCTCGTCCCTCAGCAGCGTGACGCTCCGCAGGGCGGCCGTCCCCTCGTTCATCAACGCGACCAGCGAGCCCGCCAGGTCGTCCGTCGGTTGCAGCGACCCGAGCGACGCGACCAGCAAGTCCGGATCGCCGTCGGCGTCCAGGTCCGCCACCGCGGTGCGCGAGGGGCAGGCCACGTTGGCGATCGCCTGTTCCGCCCAGCCGTCGCCCACCTCGCGGAACCAGGTGACGACGTTGTTTTTGGCGTCCGAGAGCAGCACGTCGGCCCTGCCGTTGCGGTCCAGGTCGCCCACCGTCACGCCCGCGATCACCGGGCCGAAAGGCTGCCCCGGCTCCGGCTCCTCCTGCACTCCCACCGGCCCCTGTTGCCACGAGATGGGGGCGGTCCGCCCCGGCGGGCCCGCCTCGACCGGCAGTGTCGAGAGCGCCATCGACGATCGCGACGTGTAGTACTCGATCACCTCCGCCAGCTGCTGGTCGGTCAGCGCCTCGCCGAGATGGTACTGCGTGATGAGCTGGTTCATCCGCGTCAGCATGCCGGGCCAGCGGTCTCGCGGCAGGACGTCCGGCGCGGGCACCATGTGGCACCGCGCGCAGGTGTACATGCCCGAGGGCAGGTTGGCCCCGATTGGATGCTGTCCGATCAACACCTCGGTGCCGGCGGGCGCGGACACCAAGTTGGGCGCGCGCCCCGTCGGCTGACCGCCAGTCCGGGCCGACGGTGCCGCGCGGCTCTGGTCCCCGCCGGGTGGCGGTTCGCCCGCCCGCGGGGCGGTCTGGTCTGTGCCGCCCGAGGAGTTCGCCGACGACGCCCCACCCGGGCGTCCCCCGTTGGCATTGCTCGGCGGGCCGCACCCACCCAACACCGCGGCGAGCACAAGCCCCGCGCTCACCCCAGCGGCAATGCCCACGGACATGCCCGACAACGCCGCGCCGCATACGCCAGCGTGACGCAGCCCCGCATCGGGGGCGCAAGACAGCCGGTAACCCACTTTCGGAACCCCTTCACGACGCACGCACGGCCGGTAGGCCCGCGAGCAGTTCGCCCAAGTTACCACCAAGTGGCGGGAGTGTCACGCACAAACTTGCAAGCGCGGCGTCGGTATGCGCGCCTACGTCAGTCGGTTCGAGCACTCAGTCCTGGCCGCCAGCCCACATGATTCCACCGGCGAGGTGTTTCAGAAACGCGGGCTCGCTGAACGACTCGATCGTGTGCCCGCCGCCGGTGTACCACGAGCGACCGCCAGCGTACTCGCGGCACCAGGCGATCGGGTGGTCCTCGCCCATCCCTCCACCTTCGTAGGTGGTTTCGAGGACTCGCGCGAGGATGGTCATGCGGGGGGTTGGCTCGCCGGACCACGCGTCGGCTCCACCGGCGTCGTCGGCCCGGGCTTCTCCGGGGTTGGTGCGGTAGTCGTACCACTCATCGGATCGCACCCACGGCTCGGGCAGATTGCGCATCGAGGGATGCTCGGCATTCTCGATCACGACCTGGGCTTGCTGAACCGCAGGGTGCCCCTTGAAGTACGCGCCGACGAGCCCGCCGTACCAGGGCCAGTCGTATTCGGTGTCGGCGGCGGCGTGGATGCCGACGTAGCCCTTGCCAGCGGCGATGAAGCGCTCGAAGGCGGCCTGCTGGTCGTCGCCCAGCACGTCGCCGGTGGTGCTGAGGAAGACGACGACGTCGAAGGCCGCCAGGTGATCGTCGGTGAACACCGTGGGGTCCTCGGTCCAGGCGACCCTCCACTCGGGCTCGATCCCGAGCCGCTCGATGGCGGCGACGCCGGCCTCGATCGAGTCGTGGCGGAAGCCGGTGGTTCTGGAGTAGATGAGGATGCGCAGCGCGGCGGGGCGATTGGCGGCGGGCGTCGGCACGGCGTTGGCGGCCCGGGTGGCCGATGGTTGGGAAGGTGGGACCGGTTGGGGACCGGTTTCCGGGGCGGGTGAGGTGCGCTCGCACGCGCAGAGGTATGCCGCGAGCATGGCCCCCGCGATCCCGACCCGAAGGCTGCGTGAACGACCAGTGCCCATGGGAGTCTCCAGATGTACAAGCCTAGATCGTGTGCGGTCCGCAGGGCGCGGAGGGTCGTCGAACGCCACACATGGGTTGAGGGCGGGTCGGATCGTCACGCGCCGCGCCACTGGGTCAGCACGTCCGGGGCAGTCCCGTCGCGTGATTGGAGCCTCCGGCGAGCGTCATCGAACTGGTGCCTTACCCCACGGAACGCCTCGACCACCTCCGGGTCCATGTGCGAGCCGGCGGCGGAGTGGATCACCGCCACCGCCTCGTCATGGCTCATCGCGGGCTTGTACACGCGGACGCTGGTCAGCGCGTCGTAGACGTCGGCGACGGCGACGATGCGGGCCTCCAGGGGGATGTCGGAACCGGCGAGTCCTGTGGGGTAGCCGCCGCCGTCCCATCGTTCGTGGTGAAACAGGGTGACGCGCATCGCCATCTCGACCAGTTCGTCGTGGCCCATCGTCTCGCGGACGGCCATGAGCGTGTTGGCGCCGATGACGGCATGACGCTGGATCTCGCGGCGTTCCGCGGGATCGAGCGGCCCTGGCTTGAGGAGGATCGCGTCGGGGACGCCCACCTTGCCGATGTCGTGCAGGGAGGACGCGACGCGGAGGCGGGCGATCCAGTCGGGGTTGATCTCGGGGTGGGTGGCGCCGAGTCGCTCGGCCAGGATCGCGGAGTACTCGGCGATGCGGTCCAGGTGGGCGCCGGTGTCCGAGTCGCGGTAGTCCGCCAAACGCGCCAGACCCGTGATGAGGGCGTCGCGGGTGGAGGTGGCCTTGGTGACGCGGTCGCGCACGCGGTCCTCGAGGTCGGCGTTGGCACGCTCGAGGCGCCGGTCGTGGGCCTTGACCAGGCGACCCGAGCAGAGTGCGGTGACCAGGAGCACCAGCAGCGCGGTGCCGATCGAGAGTGGGACCTGATGCTTGGTCTGGGCGATCGACCAGCCCCAGCCAGTCGCCATCACAAGCGTCTGGAGCCCGAAGAGCAGGACGAGGGTGCGCCGACGATCACGCCGGATGGAGGCGGACGAGTGGTGGTCGGTGGCGTCGGGCACGGGCAACGGTAGAGATGCGGGGGTGGTGGGGGATGCATGGACCTGGCGCGTGCGTTGATCGGCATGGCCATACCTGTGCCACCGAACCAACCTCGCTTTGCGGGTTGAGTCGGTGTCGCCTGGCCTGTATCACTCAAAGGGTGGCATGGTTGCGGCTCCGCGCAGCCATGCCGATCCACCAACGGCGCCGTCCATGCCTTTGGCCGTTCACACCCAGTCAGGTCGCCAAGCCGACCTGACCCGTTGGCACGTCATGGCAGTTGATCCGCGCGGCTGGGGTCGCCGGCCTCGTAGCCGGCCATGAAGGCTCGCGTGCGCTGGTCGGAGGAGCCGTGGGTGAAGGAGTCGGGCACGACCCGGCCCTGGGCCTCGCGCTGGAGTCGGTCGTCGCCGACGGCGGAGGCGGCGGCGAGGCCCTCCTCGATGTCGCCGCGTTCGAGAACGCCGCGGGTCGCCTGGGCGTGGTGGGCCCACACGCCGGCGTAAAAGTCGGCCTGGAGTTCGACGCGGACGGAGATGGCGTTGGCCTCGCGCTGGTTGCCGCTGGCCCGCTCCTCGTGGCGCATCTGACCCAGCAGGTTCTGGACGTGGTGCCCCACCTCGTGGGCGATGACATAAGCCTGGGCGAAGTCGCCGGGCGCGTTGTGCCGGCGGGCCAGATCGTCGAAGAACGCCAGGTCGATGTAGATGGTCCGGTCGGCGGGGCAATAAAACGGTCCGACGGCGGCCGAAGCCTGGCCGCACGCGGACTCGACGGCCCCAGTGAACAGCACGAGCGTGGGCTCCTGGTAATCACGCCCCATCTGCTGGAACAGGTCGTTCCAGACGTCCTCGGTGTCGCCCAGAACGCGGGCGACCAAGTCGCCGGCGGCCTCGTCCTGGGGCGAGCGAGGGGCGTTGGCGGCTGGGCCCGCGCCCGAGCCGGGAACGGCGATTGGGCCGCCGCCCCCACCGCCACCGCCTCCGAGCAGCGCGAGCGGATTGCCGCCCATGAGCACGACGATAATGACCAGGACGATGAGGCCTCCACCGCCCAGGCCTCCGATGGCCATGGGCTGGCGCACGCCGCGGCGGTCTTGGACGTTGGCGCTTCGGCGCATGCGATCCTGGCGCATCGTGGAACCCTCCTCTGACTGGAGAACTCTACCACGACAGGGTGGAAAGCCCGGTGAAAAGCGGTTCAGGCAACCGAGCCCCGGGCGTGAGCACGCGGAGTAAGGATCTCAGCCCAGCCGGTGGGAGGTGTTGGGCAGCGCGCGGCTCGCGGCTCGCGGCCCGCATCAGCGATCGGCGAGGCACCCCGCGCGTCCGGCGAGTCCCCCAGGCCTGGCCAGAGCGGCAACCACACCACCCGTCGCAAACGACAGGCGGGCCAGACCTGGCGTGCTCTCGCACGCGGCTCTGTTGGGCCAGCGGACGGGCGTGCCTCCGGCTATCATGCCACCCGCGCCGGGGAGAGTCGTGACGCCCGGCGCCGGAGCACTCGCGCTGCGTTCCGCGCACCGCACACCATCGGGGCCAAGCCGGCATGATCGACATCCGAAAACTCAAGGAACTGGTCCGCCTTATGGTCGAGAACGACCTGTCGGAACTGGACCTCAAGGACCAGGAGGAGACGGTCACGATCAAGCGAGGCATCACGGGCGTGCCCATGGTGGCGGCCCAGCCGATGGCCTATGCCAGGCCGCCGGTCGCGCTCGGGCCCGTCGAGGGCGAGGGCGGCGAGGCCGCCCCCCCCGCGTCGGACGCGGGACTCATCGCGATCGAGAGCCCAATGGTCGGCACGTTCTACTCGGCGGCCAACCCGGAATCCCCCGCGTTCGTCCAGGTCGGCGCCCAGGTCTCCAGCGGCACCGTCGTCTGCCTCATCGAGGCCATGAAAGTCTTCAACGAGATCAAGTCCGAAGTCTCCGGCACCATCGAGCGCGTCCTGGTCAACAGCAACGAGCCGGTCGAGTTCGGTCAGAAGATGTTCATGGTGCGCCCCGCGTGAGACCCGCGTGAGACCCGCGTGAGACCCGCGTGAGAGAAGTCAGAGGCACTAGGCACGGGGCACCGGGCACTAGTGAGAGACCGCGAGAGTGAGGCCGGTGCCCTTTCCAACCGAGTGCCCAGTAACTTGTGCCTCGTGCCTCATTCCCACTGCCCAGTCCCCCGGTCCCCACCATGTTCCGACGCATCCTCATCGCGAACCGCGGCGAAATCGCACTCCGCATCATCCGCGCCTGCCGCGAGATGGGCATCGAGGCCGTCTGCGTCTACTCCACCGCAGACAAAGACGCCCCGTACCTCAAAATGGCCGACAAGGCCATCTGCATCGGCCCGCCACCCGCGCGCGACTCTTACCTCAACATCTCACGCATTATCTCCGCCGCCGAAACCGCAGACGTCGACGCCATCCACCCCGGCTACGGCTTCCTCTCCGAACGCGCCGACTTCGCCGAGGTCTGCCGAGACTGCAAAATCACCTTCATCGGCCCCAGCCCAGAGGCCATGGCCAAGCTCGGCGACAAGGTCGCCGCCAAAAACACCGCCAAAGCCGCCAAGGTCCCCGTCTTCCCCGGCTCCGACGGCGCCATCGAAGACGAGAACGAAGCCGTCGCGGTGGCCGACAAAATCGGCTACCCCGTCATCATCAAGGCCGCGGCCGGTGGCGGCGGCCGCGGCATGCGCGTCTGCCGCAACGAAGTCACCCTCCGCACCTCCATCCGCTCCGCACAGCAAGAGGCACAGGCCGCCTTCGGCAACGGCGCCGTCTTCATCGAAAAGTTCCTCGAAAACGCCCGACACATCGAGATCCAGTGCCTCGGCGATAAGCACGGCCACGCCCTCCACCTCTGGGAACGCGACTGCTCCATGCAGCGCCGACACCAAAAGATCATCGAAGAAGCCCCGGCCCCCGGCGTCGACCGCCGCAAAATCGCCGGCGTCGCCGAGTCCGCGGCACGCCTGCTCAAGGCCGCCGACTACTGCGGTGCCGCCACCGTCGAGTTCCTGATGGACGACAAGCAGAACTTCTACATGCTCGAGGTCAACACGCGGGTGCAGGTGGAACACCCCGTCACCGAACTCATCACCGGAATCGACATCGTCAAGATGTCCATCATCGTGGCCGCCGGTGAGCCCATCCCCTTCAAGCAACGAGACATCGAAGTCCGCGGCCACGCCATGGAATGCCGCATCAACGCCGAGGACCCCTCCAAAAACTTCATGCCCTCCGCCGGCGTCATCAACCTCTGGGAAACCCCCGGCGGCCCCGGCGTGAGATTGGACACCCACGTTGTGCCAGGCTACCGCGTCCCCCCCAACTACGACTCCATGATCGGCAAACTCATCGTCCACGCCGACGACCGCGAACAATGCATCACAAGAATGGCCCGCGCCCTCCGCGAGTTCAAAGTCGGCCCGATCTCAACCACCATCCCGCTCCAGTTGAGGCTGATGGAGAACTCGTCCTTCCGCCAAGGCGGCATCGATATCCACTTCCTCGAACGCCTACTCAAATAGCACTTCGCGTCATAGAGCCGATCGCGCAAGCGATCGCTGGCCATAGAGCCGATCGCGCAAGCGATCGCCGCCCCGGATTCAACAGAACCGATCGCGCAAGCGATCGGCCAACGCACGACAACGAGCGGTGACCCGAACACGCCCACCGTGACAGGGCGCGGCTCCCGGCCCCATCAGAGCCACGGCATGGAGCCACGGGTTGCGCTCGCTCGAAGACTCGCTCGCTGCACGCGTGGCTACATGCCCCCCACATCCTATTCTTGCCCCGGCGCGGCAACAGAAAGTAGCCAGGGCAAAGCGAGTCATCGA
Organism: uncultured Phycisphaeraceae bacterium; assembly: GCA_964533405.1. Classification (GTDB taxonomy): domain Bacteria; phylum Planctomycetota; class Phycisphaerae; order Phycisphaerales; family UBA1924; genus JACKHA01. The sequence continues at coordinate 21,329 of CAZHKB010000008.1, forward strand.
GCGCCGCCCCTGGAAAGCCCGCCCCAACCCCGTTCGCTTCCAAACAACAGGCAGGCTCGAAATGCATTTCTTGGAGAGGCTGTTCAAGTAGCGACTTGCCACCATGAAACCGGTCAAGACGTCGGTTCGGGCGGTCCGCCGCCAGAATCTGGCGGCGAAATCGGTTTGGGCCGGATCAACGCAACCGCGAAGAGAACATGAAGGATTCGTTCACTTAAAGCGAGGTTGAAGTCTGAGTCTGTCAACAGACCGTGCGCAACGTCATTCC
>CAZHKB010000009.1:0-21583 GCA_964533405.1 uncultured Phycisphaeraceae bacterium
CGCCCCGCCGCTCCCTCTCACGCACCGTGCGAGGGCTGGTCGGTTGAGTCCGTGCGGGAGATCGTGTGCCAGGAGCGCTGGCCGCACTGGGGGCAGCGCGTGAGCCAGTGCGCTGCGCCCGCGGCCTTGCCGCGCAGGCCGCCCGCCTCCCACAGCGATCGGTCCAGCCCGCACCGACAGCGCACCATCCACACACGCGACTCGGCCTTGATCGCGTCGAACCACGAACGCGGCCGGACCTTGCAGAGCGTGCGCTGGAGCGTGTTCTTAGGATGGGGTTCTGGATGCGGGCGGTGCGCCCGCGGCGTGGACAGGGTACGGGCGATCTTCCGGAACGCGGCGGCGGTGGCCAAGGCCCAGCGACAGGCGAATCAGCAGACGCGACAGGCGACCCGTCGCGTGCGACAAACAACCCGTCAAGCAAGACAAGTCGATTGTCAGACGCGACGAGCGAGCCGTCAGGCGGTCGCGGGGCACGACTACGCCCCCTTGAACAGAACCTCGGGTTGGAACTGCTCGGCCGTGGTCGTGGCCATCGAGAGCATGGCGGCCCCGATCTTCGCCGGGTCGAACGGGGTACCGGAGGCAACTTGACCCATGATGGTGAGGGTGGCGGCCCGCACCCCGTTGCCGGCCATATCTTAGTTCAGCATGAGTGCCAGGTGTCGCAGCCCGGCCTTGCCGATGGGGTCCCCGAGCGAAGTGAGAACAGGCGAGGCCGCGGGTTGGTCCGCAGGTGGGGGGGCCACGGGTTTCACCCCCACCTCGGCCCGAGCACACCCGCCTGGCGCGCGCAACCTACCCTGAGGTCACGATGTCAACCCAGATTCCCCCCGCGGCCCGCCGTCAACTCGGCCCCCGCGCGTCGGCGATCGTTGCACCCATCCTCGCCGCACTTCTCATCTCGGCCTGTGGCAAAGTACGCCCCGGCTACACACCGCCGCCGCCCCCGGACGTGACCGTTGCCCACCCCATCGCCCGCGATATCCCCGACACCATGGAGTTCACCGCGACGGTGCGTGGCGTGCGCCAGGTCGAGATCCGGGCCCGCGTCTCGGGCTTTCTCGAGCACAAGCACCTGGACGGGGGCACGCGCGTCGAGGCGGGGCAGGACCTGTTCACGCTCGACACCCGCCCGTTCGTGGCGGCGGTGCGGGAGGCCGAGGCGATCGTCCGCCAGCGAGAGGCCGAGCTCGCCCAGGCCGAGCTCAAACTGAAGCGCGAGCAGGAGGCGACCACGCGCGGGGCCTCGAGCGCGCAGCAGATGGACGACGCGTCGGCCCAGCGCGATGTGGCCCAGGCCATGGTCGACCTGACCCGGGCCCAGCTCGACCGCGCCAACCTTGATGAGGAATGGGCGAACATGCAGTCTCCGATCGCGGGTCGCATGGGCTTCGCCCAGGCCGAGGAGGGCGACCTGATCTCGATCAACCAGTGGCTGGCGACGATCGTGGACGACTCGAAGGTGTACGCGGTGTACGACATCGACGAGCGAACGCTGCTGCAGTTGCGCGAGCGCTACGCGAACCTGCGCCCCGGCGAGGACGGCCGCCCGCACCTGGAGGTCCGCCTGGGCATGTCGAGCGAGGAGGGCTTCCCGCACGTCGGGCGGTTCTATCGCGCCGAGGCCGAGGTGAACCCCGACACCGGCACCATCCGCGTCGAGGCCGAGTTTGACAACCCGCGGGGCGCGATCCTGCCCGGCGCGTTCGTCCGCGTGCAGACGGTCTTCGGCGACCGCCCGGCCCTCTTGGTGCCCGACATCGCGGTGCAGTCCGACCAGGGCGGGCGATATGTGCTGACGGTCGATCAGGGCGGGATGGTGTACCGCGTGCCGGTGCGCCCGACCGGCCCGGTCTACGAGCGGATGCGCCCGGTCGAGGAGATCATCGGTGAGGCGCTCAATGGTGATACGCCGCCCGAGCCGCGTTTAACCCCCGAGGCCCGCGTGATCGTGAACGGATTGCAGCGTGCCCGCGCGGGTTTCCCCGTGTCGGCGTACCTGGAAGGCGAGCCTCGCCCGAGCGAGCAGGCCGGCGGTGACGCAGCGGGCGAACCCGCGGGTGGTGGTCACTGATCCAGGAGGGGTTCACCACAAAGGCACAGACACACGGAGAAGAGAACCAGAGAGTGGAGGCGCATCCTGGTTTGTGCCCTGAAGTGAACCCAAACCCTACAGGGTGCGGTCGTCCACGGCCACCCCCCTCCGTCCCGCCTTCCTCTGTGCCTCGGTGTCTCTGCGGTTCATCCGCACTCTGATCCGACCGTCGACGCTGATCCGGAGCCCCCATGCTCAGCCGCTTCTTCATCGATCGCCCCGTCTTCGCCTCGGTGCTCTCGATCCTCTTCGTGATCCTGGGCGGCGTCTCGCTGCTGGGGATGCCCGTGGCCCAGTACCCCGAGCTCGCGCCCCCGGTGGTCCAGGTGGTCGCCCAGTATCCCGGCGCCAACGCCCAGACCATCGCCCAGACCGTGGCCGCCCCGCTCGAGCAGGAGATCAACGGCGTCGACGGCATGATCTACATGAACTCGACGTCGACCGACGGTCAGTACACGCTGGACATCACGTTCGAGCTGGGCACCAACATCGACATGGCGGCGGTGCTGACGCAGAACCGCGTGAACCTGGCCGAGCCGCGCATGCCCGAGGAGGTCCGTCGCCAGGGCATCACCGTCCAGAAGCAGTCGACCACGCTGGCGGGCGTCATCTCCATCTACAGCCCCGCGGGCGAGTACGACGACCTGTACCTTTCCAACTACCTCAGCATCAACTGGAACGACGAGTTCGCCCGCATCGATGGGGTCGGCGGCATCATGATCTTCCCGACCAAGGACTACGGGATGCGGATCTGGCTCGATCCCGCCCGCCTCAAGGCCAGAAACCTGACCGTCAACGACGTGCAGGAGGCGATCCGGGCCCAGAACGTGCAGGTCGCCGCCGGCAGGATCGGCGCCCAGCCCGCCCCCGAGGGCACCGACTTCGAGCTCAGCATCACGACGCTCGGGCGACTGACCGACCCCGAGGAGTTCGCGAGCATCATCATCAAGAACCAGGGCGGACGCACCGTCCGCGTCCGCGACGTGGCCGACGTGGAACTGGGCGCCCGCGACTACGGCACCGCGGCCACCTTCAACGGTCGGCCCACCGCCATCCTGGCCATCTTCCAGTCTCCGGGCGCCAATCTGGTGGACCTGACCCAGGACATGTCCGCGGTGCTCAAGCGCCTCCAGCCGACCCTGCCCGTGGGGGTGTCGGCCCAGTTCTTCTACGACTCGTCCATGTTCATCCGCGCCTCGCTGTACGAGGTGGCGGTCACCCTCATCGAGGCCTTCCTGCTCGTGTTCCTGGTCGTGTTCATCTTCCTGCAGTCCTTCCGCACCACCCTGATCCCCGCCCTCACCATCCCCGTCTCGCTGATCGGCGCGTTCCTGTTCATGGCCGCCATGGGCTTCTCGATCAACATGCTCACGATGTTCGGCATGGTGCTGGCGATCGGCATCGTGGTCGATGACGCGATCGTGGTGGTCGAGAACGTCGAGCGCAACATGACCGAGCACCACCTGGGAGCCCGCGAGGCAACGATCCGTGCCATGACCGAGATCTTCGGCCCGGTCGTCGCCATCACGCTCGTGCTCATGTCGGTGTTCATCCCCACGGCCTTCCTGCCGGGGTTGACCGGCCAGATGTACCGCCAGTTCGCGCTCACCATCGCCGCGTCCACCGGCTTGTCGGCGGTGTGCGCCCTGACGCTCTCGCCCGCCCTGTGCGCGGTGTTCCTCAAGGCGACGCACGCCGCCGACGGCACGCGCCACAAGGGCTTCATCCTGTTCCGCCCCTTCCGCTGGCTGGGCGACGCCTTCAACTGGGTGTTTGCCCGCTTGACCGCGGCCTACGCCTGGCTGGCCCGCTGGACGTGCCGTCTCGCGCCGCTCACGGTGCTGTTGTACCTGGGCGTGCTGGCCGGTTCGTTCTATCTCTATACCCGCCTGCCTACTGGCTTCGTGCCCGATGAGGACCTGGGCTTCGTGATGGTCGATCTTCAGTTGCCCGACGGGGCATCGCTGCAGCGCACGCGGGCGGTCGTCGATCGCATGGCCGAGCAGGTCATGCAGGTCGAGGGCGTGGAGGACGTGACCGCCATCGCCGGATTCTCGATGCTCAATGGCCAGGGCTCCCGCAACGGGGTGTCGTGGATCGTGCTCGACCCGTGGGACGAGCGCATCAAGACCCACCGCGACGTCAACTCCATCCTCGACGAGATCCGCGCGCGGATGGACGAAATCCAGGACGGGCAGTTCCTGGCGTTCGCGCTGCCGGCGATCCCGGGCATCGGCAACGCCTCGGGCTTCGACATGCGGCTCCAAGACCGCGGCAACGTCGGCAGGCAAGCGATGGAGCAGGCCGTGTCGGGCGTGGCGGGCTCGGCCATGGGGCAGGTGATGCCCTCGACCGGACAGCCCGGGCTGGTGGCGGCGTTCAGCTCATACCGGGCCGTCGTCCCGCAGTTGTATCTCGACATCGACCGCGAGAAGGTGCTTCGGATGGGCGTGCCGCTGGAGGATGTCTTTGGCGCCCTCCAGGCCTACATGGGCTCGTCGTACGTCAACGACTTCAATCGGTTCTCGCGGACGTGGCAGGTGAACATCCAGGCCGCCCCCGAGTTCAGGCTCCAGCCCGAGGACGTGCTGCGCCTCGAGGTCCGCAACGCCAGTGGCGACATGATCCCCGTCTCCACGTTCGCCACCATTCGCGACGCCTTCGGTCCCGACCAGGTCACGCGATACAACCTCTATCCGTCGGCCCAGCTCAACGGCATCCCCGCGCCGGGCGTGTCGTCGGGCCAGGCCATGGGGTTGGCCGAGGCGGCCGCCGCCACCGAACTGCCCCCCGGCATCGGCTTCGAGTGGACGGGCATGTCGTATCAGGAGCAGTTGCAGGGCGGCCAGGGCCCGCTCGTGTTCGCGCTGGGAATCCTGCTCGTGTACCTGATCCTGGCGGCCCAGTATGAGTCGTGGACCACGCCGCTGGCGGTCGTGCTCAGCGTGCCGCTCGTGGTGGCGGGTGCCGCGGTCGCGCTCAACATCCGCGGATTGGACAACAACGTGTTCACGCAGATCGGGCTGGTCCTGCTGATCGGTCTGGGGGCCAAGAACGCGATCCTGATCGTCGAGTTCGCGCGCGAGAGCCGGGCCAAGGGCGCTCGGATCATCGACGCCGCCGTCACCGCCTCGCGCACCCGCTTCCGCCCGATCATCATGACCTCGCTGGCGTTTATCCTGGGCGTGACCCCGCTGCTGGGTGCGCACGGCGCGGGGGCCGCCAGCCGCCAGTCACTGGGCACCGCGGTGTTCGGTGGGATGATCGGCGTCACGATCCTGGGCCTGTTCTTCACGCCCATGCTGTATGTCGTGGTGACGACACTGTCCGAGACGATCGGGCGGCTGTTCGGGCGCAAGCCCAAGGTGCATACGCCCGCCGGCGCGTCGCTCGTCCTCTCCCAACCCGCACCCGCGCCGGCCCACTGAGCGGCCAGCAGGGTCTGAGGCATATCCCCCTCGAGTGTCCCCCGTGGCCCGCTTGCCGCTGTGCCTCCGCGCCCGCCGCGTTCGTCCCGCCTTCCGCCCTCGGATTCGCAACCTTCGCCCACTTTGCGACCCTTGCGTTGAACCGATCACACCGGACCTACGATTCACCGCTGGGTGGGGTGACCGAGCGGTTGATGGTACCGGTCTTGAAAACCGGCAGACCCGTCAGGGTCTCACGGGTTCGAATCCCGTCCCCACCGCTTGCTTACGATCCGAACAGCCGCCGCGTTAGCTCAGTTGGTAGAGCAGCGGTTTTGTAAACCGCAGGTCGTCGGTTCAAGTCCGACACGCGGCTTTGGGCGCGGGCGATACCACGAACGGCCACGGACTCGTGCGGACTCGTGCGGTTGCGTATCGCCGCGCCCCATGCGGCCCGGACTCACGCAACCTCCTCCATGATCGCCGTCGTCGGACATATCGAGCGGATTGTTCAGCGCGACGGCTTGTACGCCGCGCTCCGCCTTCGCAACGCGCGAACCCCGCACCGTTTCACCGGCCTCTTCCGCTTCGAGCGCGACCTGCTCCGCAACGTGTGCCTGTTCGACCGGTTTGACCCTGAAGTCCGCGAGTCCGGCGACACCCCGGTCCGAGACACCTACCGCGGGCTGATCGATCACAAGGCAGGCGTGATCGAGTTTGGCGATGTCGCGCTCCCCGACGCTGGCGTGGCACGCCTGAACTCGCCCGTCGTCTCCTGCTGCGGCGTCGCGATCAACGATGTGATGGGTCGGCAGGTTGGCTCGCTCTGCCACCATGACCTGCGGCCATGCGAGGAGCGGATCAGTGATCGCCGGCGCCTGCGGGCCGCCGCGCCCGGGCTTCTCCCGCACCTGTAGCCGTTCAGCGCCAGGTCGCGGCCCGACTCGACCCGAACCGCTCCATAAGTGCGGGCCGCTCTCACGCCCAGTGGTAGCACGCCACGCGAGAGTTCGGGGCCAGGCGGTGGCCCGGGGGCACCTCGACGAACCCGTCGGACGCACCGGCCGCGATGGAGTCGCCGGAGCTGCGCGCCGCGACGAGTTCCACCAGACCGGGCCCCACGCCCCGCACCGGGCGATGCCACCACAGGCCAATGGCCTGCTCGTCGCCGTTGGCGACGCGGACCAGCGGCGGATCAGGCCACCGAGCGAGCCCCGCCAGCGCACCGAGCACGGGCACGACGATGCGGGTGCAGGTCACCAGCGATGACACCGGATTGCCCGGCAGACCGAAGATCGGCACCGGCGCCCGCGACTCGGAACCGGTCCGCAGGATCGCGGCGAGCATCGGTTTACCCGGGCGCTGCGGCAGCCCGTGGAAGACAACCGCGGCCCCAAGGCTCTCGACCGCCGCGCGGACGGGGTCGCGGTGACCCATCGAGACCCCGCCGGAGAGGATCACCGCGTCGCAGTGATCGACGGCCTCGCGCAGGGCGGTCAGCAGGGCGGGTCCATCGTCGCGCATGTGGGCAGCGCTCGCCAGATCGAGCCAGCCGTGCGCCGAGACGATAGCCGCCAGCGTGGGGGCGTTGGCGTTGCGGATCTGGTGAGTCCCGAGCGCGGCGTCGTCACCGACCACCTCGTCCCCCGTCGTGATGATGGCGATACGCACGGGCTGGTAGACGCTTGGGTTCGTGCAGCCGACAGCGGCCAGGGCGCCGAGGGCCGCGCTGGTGAGGAGCGTGCCGGGGTTGAGCAGTGGGTCGCCGGCCCGGGCGTTCTCGCCTTGGCGGCGGATGAACTGACCCACGGCGGCCTTGGCGAGCGTGGCGCGAGGGATCACGATGCGCGTCACCTCGCCGTTGTGCTCGATCTCGGTCACGTCCTCGCGCTTCAGGATCGCGTCCGCGGCGCGTGGGCCGAGCGGCAGCGGCGCACCCGTGGCGATGCGCACGCCAGCGGGACGCGACGGCATCTCCGGAGGCGGGTGGCCGATGCGGGATTCGCAGGCCACGTCCAGCGCGATCACGTCGGCCCCCGCACCGCTTCCAACGAGATCAGAAGTCCGCACCGCGTAGCCGTCCATCGACGATTGGTCGAACGCGGGGCTGTTGCGATCGAGGGTGACCCGCTCGGCCAAAACCATGCCGCGCGCCTGGATCAGCGGGCGCGCCAGGCTCGGACGGCCGAGCCCGGTATCGCCGATCCCCCGAACCATCGCGCCTACCGCGGCGGCGGGGGAATCAAACTCGTATCGCTGGTCGAAACCCGTGGGCACGCGGGCCTCCGTCGCCAAGGGTATGAGCGGGGCCGCTCAGAGCCGCGGGCACGGCACGCATCGCGAAGCCGCCGCCAGCCGCTCCGCGCCCTTCGCTCCCTTTGCGACCGTCGCGTTCCACTCCATGCGCCCCAGTCGCCCGCCTCAACCCAGCGCGGCCGCGCCCGAGATGATCTCGGTCAGTTCCGTCGTGATCTGCGACTGGCGGGCGCGGTTGTACCGACGGCTGATGAGCTTGCCCATCTTGCCGGCGTTGTCGGTCGCCGCCTTCATCGCGATCATGCGGGCCACATGCTCGCTCACGATCGCGTCATTGAAGGCCTGGAACAGCACCGCCTTGACGGCCGCGGGCAGAAGCGTGTCGAGCAGTTCCTGCTGCGAGGGGCTGAACTCGTACGACGCGACGCCCTTCTTCTCGCTCTCGCGGGCCTCGCCGGCGACCGCGGCCGCCGCGCTGCCCGCCGGACGGGTGGTCGCCTCCGGCTTGAAGGGCAGCAGCGTCGTGATGGTCGGCGTCTGGCGACCGGCGGAGATGTACTTCATCGAGACCACGCGGACCTTGGAGACCTCGCCGGACACGAAGCGGGAGATGTACGACTGGGCCAGGGCGTCGACGGCGTCATAGGAGGGCTTGTCGCCGAACTGCGTGTGCTGGGTGGCGACGGGAACCTTGTTGAAGCGGAGGAAGGCGACTCCCTTCTTGCCCACCAGCTCGACCTGCCCGTTCATGGCCGCGGGCGTCTCACGCATGTGGCGCATGGCGTTGCGCAGGACGTTGGAGTTGTAAGGCCCGCACAGGCCGCGGTCGGAGGTGATGACCAGCGTGAGTTCCTGGTCCTTGGGTTTGCCCGAGGGCCCGGTGATGAGGGGGTGAGTCGCGTCGCTGGTGCCGCCGGCCAGTTCCTGCACCAGGGCGAAGAGCGCGTCGGTGTACGGGCGGCTGGCGACCGACCGCTGCTGGGCGGCGGCGAACCGGGCAGTGGCGATCATCTGCATGGTTTTGGTGATGCGACGGATGTTGGCGACGGCCTTGATGCGCTTCTTGAGCTGGCGGGTCTTTGCCATAGGGGCAAGAGTGTAGGGGGCAGGGGAGGAACGTGGCGGTTGCGGGGTGGCGGGGATTCGCGTCATCGAATCGGACGCCCAGCGGCTGGTGGTTTCCGTCGGGTCGGGGATGTACCCGTTCACGGGGCTGGCGCCGACCGGCCGTGACGGCGGCGTGTGCGCGGCGAAGTCTCTCGCCCTGTCCCCGCCAAGTTTCCGCCCCGTGACTCGAGCGCTGTTGCCCGAGTCTCGGCGTCGCACCGTCTGTTCTCCCCTTGTGGTATCTTGCCCGCCATGTCACGCTCCCTCTACGCCCGTCTCTCCCACCGTTTCGCCGACCGCCGCAGCACCATGACCAGGCGCGAGGCGCTTAAGGCTTCCGCCGCGGGGTTCGCCGCGTTCCTCGCCGCCACGCGGATGACGGGCTGCGCGTCCTCGGGAGGCCAGGGTCGCTCGGCCCGGGCCGATGGCGGCCGTCCGCCGCGCCGGCACAACGGCAAGACGGTGGTGGTGGTCGGGGCGGGGTTCGCCGGTCTGGCGTGTGCCTACGAACTCATCGAGTTCGGCTACGAGGTCCAGGTCGTCGATGCCCGATCCCGCGTGGGTGGACGGGTGATGTCGTTCCGCGACTTCGTGCCCGGCAAAGTCGTCGAGGGCGGCGGCGAGCTCATCGGCTCCAACCACCTCACCTGGCAGGCGTACGCGACCCAGTTCGGCCTGAGGATGCTGGACGTGACGACCGAGGAGGACCTGGCGTTCCCGATCCGCGTCGGCGGGCGCACGCTCGACGAGGCCGAGGCCGAGCGCCTGTGGATGGGCATGGACAAGGCCCTGGCGACCATGAACGAACTCGCGATCGGCGTGAGCCCGGATGAGCCGTGGGCCTCGCCCGACGCCGAGGCGCTGGACCGCCGGACGGTCTCGGACTGGATTGACGCGCTGGCGGTCGATGCCGACACCAAGGGCGTGCTCCGCCTGGTGATGTCGAGCGACAACGCGGTGCCCGTCGAAAACCAAAGCCTGCTGTGCATGTTGGCCGCGGTGTCGGGCGGCGGCTTCCAGGCGTATTGGGAGGACAGCGAGGTGTACCGCTGCCGCGGCGGCAACCAGCAACTGGCCGACAACCTCGCGGAGCGGATCCGTCCGTTCCGCATCCTGCTCAACACGCCGGTGGAGTCGATCAGTTACGCCGGGCCGGGCGCGGCGTCGGGCGAACCGGCCAAGGTGTACACCACCACGGGCCAGGTGCTGGCGGCCGATGAGGTCGTGCTCGCGGTGCCGCCCAGCGTGTGGCGTCACATGTTCTTCGCGCCCGCCCTGCCCGACTGGCTGAACCCGCAGATGGGCACGGCCGTCAAGTACCTCTCGGCGGTGCGCACCAGGTACTGGCGCGATCTGGGCCTCGCGCCCGACAGCGTCAGCGATGGGCCGTGCGCCATGACCTGGGAGGGGACCGACAACCAGCGCGGCGCGGGCGCGTCGCTGCACGTCTTCTCGGGCGGCAACGCGGCCGAGCGACTGCGCGACGGCACACGGGCTGAGGTCGACGCCCGCGTCCGCACCGAACTCGAGGCGACGTATCCGGGCTACACCCAGCAACTCATGCGCGGCAACAACGGCTCGGACACCCGCTTCATGGACTGGCCCGCCGACCCTTGGACCCGCGCCGGTTACTCCTTCCCCGCGCCGGGCCAGCTCATGCGCACGGGACAGACCCTGCACGAGGGCCTGGGCAACCTGCAGTTCGCCGGTGAGCACACCTGCCCGGCCTTCGTGGGCTACATGGAGGGCGCGCTCCGCTCGGGCGTCCTGCTCGCCCAACGCATGGCCCTGCGCGACGGCGCGATCCAGATGCCCGAACCCGCGGCCACCACGGCCATGGCCCGGGCCATGGCCCCGGCCATGGATTGAATCCGCATGCCCAGAGGCAAAGCCCACGCCCGCGAGGTGATCCCGCCCCAGGCCGCCCGGCGCCTGCTGCTCGCGGGCCAGGGGCTGCTCGCCGATCCCGCCCGCCCCGCGACGCCCGCCCGCGTGCTCTCGCAGATCCGCGACCTGGGCTTCGTCCAGCTCGACAGCATCAATGTCGTCGAGCGGGCCCACCACCACATCCTGTGGTCGCGCCTGCACAACTATCGCCCGGCGACTCTCGATGACCTCCAGCGCCGCGGCGACGTGTTCGAGCACTGGACGCACGACGCGTCGATCCTGCCCAGCGAGGTCTTCCCGCACTGGCGGAGCCGTTTCGCGCATGTTGCGTGGGGCTCATGGCTGCGGACCAAGATGGGCGACGGGCACGAGGCGGTGGCGACGGCGGTGCTGGAGCGCGTCCGCCAGCAGGGGCCGCTCATGGCGCGTGATTTCGAGCATCCGGGGCGCAAGAGCGGGCCTTGGTGGGACTGGAAGCCAGCCAAGGCCGCGCTCGAGTATCACTGGCGGACCGGGACGCTGGCGATCCCGCGCCGCGTGAACTTCCAGAAGGTGTACGACCTGACCGAGCGCGTGCTGCCACGCGTGCATGGGTTGCCCGTGCCCACGCGAGCGGAGCATGTGGAGTGGGCGTGCCGGGGCGCGCTGGAGCGACTCGGGGCGGCCACGCCAAAGGAGATCGCTGGCTACTGGGGCACGGTGACGCTGGCCGAAACCGTCGCCTGGTGCAAGGCGGCGGTAGGGGAGGGGCGGGCGGCCGAGGTCGGGCTGGCCGCGATCGAGCGAGCCGGCGTGGGTGTCGGCGACGTGGCGACCCGCCCCGGCGTCGCGCTCCCGGACTGGCGCAAGCGGCTGGCCCGCGCGCCCGAGCCGCCCTCGGAGATGCGCCTGCTCAGCCCCTTCGACCCGATCCTGCGCGACCGCGCCCGCTGCCTTCGCCTCTTTGGCTTCGACTACCGCTTCGAGGCGTTCGTCCCAGAGCCCAAACGCAAGTACGGCTACTACGTCCTGCCCGTGCTTCACGGCGACCGCCTCGTCGCGCGGCTGGACCCCAAGTTCGATCGCGAGTCCGGCACGCTGCGGGTGCGAGGGGTATGGTGGGAGCCGACGATCAAGCCGACCAGGGCGATGCGGGTTGGCCTGGATGCCGCGGTGGTGAAGTACGCCCAGTTGCTGGGGGCCGAGCGGGTGGAGATGGGCGCGCGGTGAGACCTGGCGACCCTGGACCCGCAGCCTGGACGTGCCGCCGATCGCCGCCCTGGGTGATCGGTGCCCTCGACACGCTCGGTCCATCGGCACCGTTCGCGTCGAGCCACGATCGGTGGCACGCCGAGTGGCGGGTTTGACCCGCTGAGTCCGGAGGCGATGCGAGCGATTGACACGACGTGCGTCCGTGTGGTGGCCGACCGCTCGCGCGGATGGTTCTGTTGCGCTTGGTTGTCGGCTCACGCACGCGGCTCGGTCGCGGCCCTTACCGCCCCACGCACGCCTCCAGCACCGCCATCCGCACCGCGACCCCGTTGGTCACCTGCTTCAGGATCACCGTCCGCGGCAGGTCATACACCGACCCGTCGATCTCCACGCCACGGTTCATCGGGCCGGGGTGCATGATGAGCGCCTTGGGCGGCAGCCGCTCGGCCCGCTCGGGCGTGAGCGCGTAGAACCGTCGATACTCGCGGGGTGAGGCGATCGCGCCGCGGGCCAGATGCCGCTCGAACTGCACACGCAGCATCATCACCGCATCCGCCCCGTCCAGAGCCTTGTCAAAGTCGCGATGCACCGAGCACCCCATGCACGCCATCGACCCCGGCAGCAGCGCGGGCGGCCCCACGCACACCACCCGCGCACCCAGCGTCGTCATCGCGTGGATCGCCGACCGCGCCACGCGGGAGTTCACCACATCGCCCACAATCAGGACTCGCAGGCCCGCCAGGTCGAACGTGTCCAGCCGCCCGGCCCCCTCGGCCAGCGTGTAGGTGTCGAGCAGCCCCTGCGTCGGGTGCTCATGGCAACCGTCGCCCCCGTTGATCACCGCGCACTTGACCGCGCCCGCCACGATCGCCGCCGCCCCGGGCGCGGCCGCCCTCACCACGATCGCGTCCACTCCCATGGCCGCGATCGTCAGCGCCGTGTCGGCCAGCGTCTCGCCCTTGCTCACCGACGACCCGCTGCTGGTCAGGTCCGAGACATCGGCCCCGAGCAACTGGGCCGCCCGCGTGAAGGACAGCCGCGTCCGCGTCGAGTCCTCCAGAAACAGATTGGCGACGACGCGCCCCGCGAGTTCCTCACCCTTGCGGTGCGCCCGCACCCGCGGCCCCATCTCGCGGGCACGCACCAGCAGGGAGCGCAGCGCGCCCGCCGAAACACCCGCAAGCCCCAGCAGGTGCGGGCTAGTCCAGCGGGCGGGAGCGGCGTCGGTCAGCGGCATGGATAATGCTATGGCCCACTGCCCGGCATGGAACCCGTGCCACCGACTTGTGCGGTCTTCGGAGCAAGTCGGTGCGGATCAACGGGGGACGCTACGTTGTGCGGCATTCCACGGGCGACGAAAATTCTTCACGCGCTCACGCACGCGGCTCGGATCGGCTACTCCCTCACGCCCATCCTCTCCAGCAATCGCTCCCGGATCACCCTGGCATCCCCGGCCCCCGCCGACAGCTTCATCGCCGCTCCAACCAGCCTCCCGATCGCCTGGACCTTTCCGCCCTTGATCTGCTCGACGATGGGCCCGTTCTCAGCGATGACCTGATCGACCCACGCGTCGAGCTTCGCATCATCGCGCACCGTGAGCAGCCCGCGAAACTCGGCCACGCCCTCGGCGTCGCGCCCGCGCATCGCCGGCTCGCACAGGATGCCGAACAGCATGTCGGCGTTGGCGGCTGAGAGCCGCCCGTCCTCCCGCATGATGCCGATGGCCGCGACCTGTTCGGCGGTGATGCCCAGCCCGCTCACCAGCACGGGAGCGCCGGTCGCCGTGGCGTCTGGTATGGCGTCTGGCGCGTGCCACTCGTCGGACTCCGCCTCCGCCTCGGGCCTGCGGGTCCGAGCCTCATTCGCCCGCTTCAGCCCGCTCTGCAGGACCAGGTTCGCGGCCGTCTTGGGGGCCCGCGCGGTCGTCACGCCGCGCTGGACCATCAGCTCCATCGCCCGCTCGAAGAACAAGCAGTCGTCCCGCTCATCGACCAGGGCCGTCGCTTCCTTCGGGCTCAGGCCCAGCTCGCCGACATACCGGCGATACCGCGCCTCGGGCAGCGTGGGGATGCTCGCCTGCACCGCGTTCACCCACGCCCGATCAACCGCCAGCACCGGCAGGTCCGGGTCGGGGAAGTACCTGTAATCGTGCGCCTCCTCCTTCTCGCGCTGCAGCACCGTCGCCCCGCCCCCGCCGCTGGGCCCGCCGCCGGCCTCGCCGATCGCACGCTCATCAAACCCCCGTGTCTGCTTGGTCCCCGACGCGAACTCAAGACCCGTCTGCACCCACCGCTCCGGCTGGTCGCGCAGTTCGGCCTCGATCGCGCCCTTCACCGCCCGGAACGAGTTGAGGTTCTTGACCTCCACGATCGGCGTCCGCACCTCCCGCCCATCCCGCAGTGTCAGCGCGCAGTTGATGTTCGGCTCGAAACGCATGTGCCCCTTCTGCAGGACGCCCTCGCTGGCCCCCAGGAATCGGCAGATGTTCCGCAGCGCACGGCAGAACACCACCACCTCATCCGCGCCCGCAAAGTCCGGCTGCGTCACGATCTCCAGCAGCGGCGCGCCGGCCCGGTTGTAGTCGGCGATCGAACCGTCGATCGCCAGCCCGCCCGGCGCCTCATGCAGCAGCTTGCCCGCGTCTTCTTCCAGGTGCGCCCGCAGAATCCCGATCCGCCTGATTCCACGCGACAGGTCCGGCTGCCCATGCTCATCCGGCAGCGCGATGTCCAGCCCGCCGTCAAAGCAGATCGGCAGGTCATACTGGCTGATCTGGTAGCCCTTGGGCAGGTCGGGATAGAAGTACGACTTGCGATCCCACTTGCTCTGCTCGGCGATCCGGCAGTTGAGCGCGAGCCCCACCCGAATCGACATCTCCACGGCTTCGCGGTTGAGCACCGGCAGCGCGCCGGGCAGCCCCAGCACCACAGGATCGATCAGCGAGTTGGGCGGCGCGCCGTCGAACTCCGGGTGGGCCGGGTTGCCCACCGCCGCGAACACCTTGGTCCGCGTCGCCAGCTCGACGTGGACCTCAAGACCGACGATGAGGCGGACGGCGTCGATGTCGGCCAGGGATCGGGGCATGGCGCATGGTAATCCGACCCGCGCGAGGGCGCGACGCGACCGGCTCGCAGCATCGACAAAGAAGCCGGCACACCGTCCCTTGAAGGGCTTGGGCGTGCCGGCTGTCTGGTGGCACAGGTCTGAGACCCGTGCCGGGAGTCGGGGACTTGTTTCACGGCTTCAACGTGGACACGGGTTGCAAACCCGTGCCACATGGGCCTTGCCACCCTCGAGGGTTAGCGGTGCGACTTCTGAGCCGTCGTCGGCTGGCCGATCACCAGCACGTCGGGCGAGAGCTCGATGGCATTGGCCGAGGGCAGGGCGGGCAGGGGCTCGACATCGTCGGACTGCTCGGTCTGCTCGCCCTCGGCGGCACGCTCGAGCTCGTACTGGGCCCGCTGCTCGTAGCGCTGCTCGTCGGTGGTGCCCAGGATCGACTCGATGCGGGCGTCCTGCTGGCCGCGGATCTGGGCCAGGCGGCCCGTGATCTGGTCGAGGCTGTGGGCCTCGTAGCGGCTGGCCTCGTCGATGCGCTTCTGGCGGCTCTCGAGCATGTCGATCAGGCGGTCGTTGCGGGCGATCGCGTCGATCTGCGTGTCGAGCTGGAAGAGCTGGGTCTGGAAGTCGGCCTGCTCGGTCCGCAACTGGGCGGCCAGGTTGGTCAGGCGCTCCTGCTGCTGGCTGAGCAGGTCGAGCGAGCGCTGCACGTCGCTGCCGCGGGCGGTGTAGGAGTCGCGCATCTGCTGGAGGTTGCTGGCGCGGGTGTAGGCGTCGTCCATGTCCAGCGTGCGGTCGTTGTAGCGGACGCGGACGATCCGGAACTGGCCCGTCTCGCGGGCCGAGGCGACGGCCGTCTGGGCCTGGTCGATCAGCCCGTTGAGCTGGACGAAGTCCTGGTCGATGAGGGCGGCGGTGCGGCTGGCGACCGCGCTGTCGCGCTCGAGCTGGGCGATCTGGGCGTTGAGGTCCGCCAGGTCGCCCTCGACCGCGGCGATGCGCCGGGGATACTCGGCCTCCAGATCCTTGATCTGCTGGCGGAGCGCGATCGGGTCATCGACACGCTGGTCGATGCACGCGTTCACGTTCTGACGAGCCTGATGGACGGCGGCACGCACCCGGTGCGGGCCGGCGACGACCACCGCGGCTCCACCGGCAAGAGCGGTGATGACCGCGGCACGAACGAGGCACTTTCCGAGGGCCATGGTGAATCTCCTGCGAGAGCGAGCGGTTCCGGGAGCGGCACAGGCCGTCGATCCCGGGTTCTGCTCTGTGGCTGCAGGAGTAGTGGTTGGGAAAGGGCTCGTGAGGATTTCAGGTCGCTCGAGAGCGGTCGGCCGAGTCCGGTGTTCGCACGCCGATTGGCATGGACGAAACGCCGACCCATTCGCAGAGCAATCGCCCTCTGTACGTCTTTCTCAACCAGGGGGGCAACTTCGATTTCTCTCCGAGCGGCTCGCGTTTTTTTACACTGACGGCGCTTCGGGCTCAACGTCCGTTTACGTTTGAGTGGCCGCTGCATGAGCTGCGGTTCGACCTGATCGAAAGTGGTCTGAACTTGGAGTACCTGCACGCCTCGAACGATCGGCAGGCGGTGCGGGACGAGATGTTCCGACGCGTGGTCCTCCCACACCTCTCCGAGTTCCGTGCAGAGATTCTCGTCGTCGACAAGGCCTCGATTCCCACCGAGAGCCAGCAGGTTTCTGTCGTATCCCCGTGGTTTGTGGGACTCTTGATGTCGCAAGTGATTCACTCTGTGGGACACACCGATTGGCCCGAGGTCATCGTCATCACCGATCGAGTTCCGGTCGCTCGGAAGCGGGCGGTCATCGAGAAGGCCGTAAAAACCCGCCTCGCTCAGCGGCTACCGGATGGAGTTTGTCACCGTCCGCTTCATCACGACTCCAAGTCGAGCGGCGGGTTGCAGATCGCGGACTACATCAACTGGGCGGTCTATCGACGCTGGACATCCGGGGACTCTCGAAGCTCTCGGTTGGTGCAGGCGTCGCTGAGCGAAACGCTCGTTCAATGGTCGACAGGCATAAAGTGACCTCCCCGACGACCGCTCTCGGGGAGAACCCCATGGGTTCTTGTCACCGGGGCGGGATCTTTGCTCGGGTATCGGGCTCGGGTATCGTGCTCGGTTATCGGCCTGTCCCCGTTGAGGGATACGCTTCACCTGAGGATATCGCCGAACGGCCCGGCCGATTCCACTTTTCTGCTCCCGCCTGCCACCCCGGCAGCCCGTCCGCCGCTCCGGCCTCCCGCACCACCGCGCAACTCCAGGCGTATACACAGGTTGGGAACGCCCCTGCCCGGGGTATGCTGATTGCACCGCAATCCCGGGCCCGCCTCGGCCGGGGCCGCGCGATCGGTATCGACGGGTTTCTGCCCGGCCACCGAAACCCGGACGCTCTGGTTCGGAACAAGGCTGGGCAAGCGTGCCGGTGCTCTGGCGGGCGGGCACGCGTCAGACGGCAAGGAGAGGGACGGGGGAATGCTCAACTCGCTCACCACATCCTTCATCAGCCGCCTGCGGGGCAACGACCAGGCGGCATGGTTCGAGTTGTGGGAGACCTTTGGCCCGGTCCTGCGCGCCCAGCTCACGAAGTGGGGCAAGGGGCGGATCGGGGCCGAGACGGTCCGCGATCTGTCGCAGGAGACGATGGCCGCCCTTTCCGACTCGATCGAGCGGTACGACCCGGGCCGCGGTGCCCGATTCTCCACCTGGCTGCTGGCGATCGCCAAGCACGTTCTGGGCGACGAGATGGACAAGCGGATGGCCCTGAAGCGGGGCTCCGGGCGGGCCAAGGCGGAACTTGACGAGACCTGGATGGGGGCGGTGGACGGTCGGACGGCGGACAAGGAGTACGAGGCGGCGGTGTTCAGGTCGAAGGTCGAGGCCGCGATCCGCATGGCCGAGAAGCAGTCGGAGTTCATGGACTTCCAGATCTACCGGATGCGGGTGTTCGACGGGATGTCGGGCAAGGACGTGGCGGCGGCGGTGGGCACCAGCGAGCCGACGGTGAGCCGGCGGTTGGCCAAGGTGCGCGACCTGCTGCGGGGGTCGCTGCGGCAGGTGATCCAGATGTATTCGTTCACGGCGGAGGAAGAAGCCGAGGCCGAGCGAAACGGATTGCGTCTGGCTCCCAAAACAACGATCGCCGAGTCGGACAAGGACGGCGACGCCATGTTCGACGAGGCGGTGTGCGAGATCTACGCGAGGCAGATGGAACTGCGGAAGATGGATGACAAGGGGTTTCTGGACTGAAGAGCTCACCACCGAGGCACAGAGACGCACAGGAAGGCAAAGACCGGGCAACATCGCTCGAGCGTGCCGACCCCCGACCCTCCGGGCCTGAACAACTCACACCTTGGCTCCGCAGTCCGCTCCTGTCTCCCCTCTGTGCCTCTGGGTCTCTGTGGTGAACGCCTCTGCGACTCCCGACCGACGCCCGGCACCCGCGTGCCAGGAGATGAACGATGAGCGACTTTCTCCGGGTGGTCTTGGTCGGGCTGGGGAGCATCCTCGCCATCGCCGTCGTCGTGATCGCGATCGTGTTCCTGATCGTTCCCACGTTCAAGGGCATCGGCTGGCTGTTCAAGCAGGTGTTCACCTTCATCGGCGGCATCCTGACCGACTCCCTGCGCTCCGTCGGCACCCTGCTGATGGTTCTGATTCTCACGCCGCTGGCCATCGGCTCGATCATCATCGGGCGGTGGTCGGCCACCGCCCACTATGGGCGCGCGATCCAGAACGAGTTCAAGACGCTGACCAAGTGCGTGTACCGCATCGGCATCGGGCACCCGGCCCGTCTGCTGTGCCTCTCGCCGCTGCTCGACGGCGTCGAGAAGCGCCTGCCCGAGGTCGTCGCCGCCGCCCCCGGGCGCGACAAGCCCCGCGGCAAGTCGGGCCAGTTTGACGGGTACCGCATCGTCGGCTCGCTGCCGGTGGGAGGCAGCGGCTCGAAGCTGTACATCGCCGAGCCCGAAGAGGTCAAGGCCGCCACGTTCGAGCGGGCCGGGCAGCGCGGCGTCGGCAAGGTCGTCATCAAGTGCTTCTCGATCCACGACGGGTCGAGCCTGCCGCAGATCGTGCGTGAGAGCCGTTCGCTGGACGCGGCCAAGAAACTGGGCCTGGTGCTCGACCACGCGCTGACGCCCGATCGCTTCTTCTACGTCATGCGGTATGTGCCTGGCGAGAGCCTCACGACCGTCACGCAGCAGCTGCACGCCGAGAGCGGGACCAATGGACTGGACGATCGCCGTCTCAAGCAGTCGCTCGGCTTTCTGGCCGATCTGGTCCGCACGCTCGACGGCTACCACCAGGGCGGGTTGTGGCACAAGGACGTCAAGCCCGATAACATCATTGTCGACGGCCAACAGGCCCACCTGGTCGATTTCGGCCTGCTGTCGTCGCTTCGCTCGGCGATGACGCTGACCACCCACGGCACCGAATACTTCCGCGACCCGGAGATGGTGCGGATGGCCCTCAAGGGCGTCAAGGTCCACCAGGTGGACGGCGCCAAGTTCGACGTGTTCGCCGCGGGCGCCGTGATGTTCAGCGTGGTCGAGAACTCGTTCCCGGCCCACGGCGCGCTCTCGCAGATCAGCAAGCGCTGCCCGGACGCGGTCCGCTGGATCGTCCGTCGCGCCATGACCGACTACGACAAGCGGTACGCCTCGGCCGCCGAGCTGCTGCGCGACATCGAGTTCGTGAGGGGCGCGGTCGATCCGTTCGCCGTCAAGCCCGCCGAGTTGCCGTCGATGCGGGGCGGATCGGTCGTTGACTTCGGGCACGACGTGCCGCCCATCCCTCCGCGCGCCGCACCCAACACGCCCGCCGGGCGGGAGCCTTTCGACGCCGTGTGGTCTCGCATTCTCGCCTTCGCCGGCCAGGAGTTTCGCACGACTCGGAACCTCCCGTTCATCTATGCTGTGGACGGCAACATCGTCCGCGCGGACCGTGCAAACCAGAATCTCCCCAAGAGTGAGTTCGAGAAGGCCTATGCCCTTTACCCAATCACGGGTTCCGGGCAGATCGGCAATGTTGTTCGTGGTTCCGCATACGTCTGGGCGATCCTGCACGATCCTCGGGTTGCGCACGCGAGCGCGTGGGCTGGCAACGGCAACGGCGCCGCGTCGCCCGGCGAGTCGCCTAACCCACAGGTATTCGCCGCGCCCACCGGGCCGCGGAAGCGCCCGCGCATCAAGGTGACCAACTGGTGGACCGGAAAGCACGAGGTCGAGCCGGGAGTGCCGGCTTCGGTCGCGCGGGCTGGGTCGCCCGTGCCGTCTCCGCTGCAGCCCGTGTACGCGGCCGCGGTGAATCCGGGCGTCGCGCCGGCCGGCTACAACGTCCCCATCGGGGGCATCGGCCACGTCGATGGAAGCACGTTCGTCGCCTCGTCGTACCGCGGCCCCAACCCGTCGCAGGGGCGTGCGCCCCGGGCCCGCCTCATTGTCCCGCCGGGTGTGCGTCGCCCGGCCAAGGAGCAGCTCGAGCGTGCCCGTTCTCGCGCCAAGGCGGCTCAGGATCGCGCCCACGCCCGCATGGCCGGTCGTCTGTCGGCCCGCCGCAAGGGCAGCGGCTCGAACCCCTCGGGGATGAACGCGGGCGTGGCGTTCGCCGCCGGCCTCGCGGTGCTCGTGGGCGTTGGCGTCATCATCGGCGCCATCAAGGACTCCAAGACGCCTCGCATCCACGTTGAGAATCAGGCCGAGGCCAGGGCCGCGATCGACGAGATCACCAGCGGCGTCAAGGACGGGATCCACGGCGCGGCCGACGGCCTCCGCGACGGGGCCGAGGGAATGTCCAGCGCGGTGCGCGATACGGTCGGCGAGATCATGGAGAATCTGGGCGGCGGCAAGCCGAGCCATGACAGCGCACGCCGTGGCGAGCCCGCCATCGATGCCCCGGCCCGTCTGCTCGCGGCCGTCGGGGCCGCGCCTCAGACGCACTCGGGCAACGTCCTGTTCGTTTCCGATGTGGTCGTCATCGGCAGCCAGCCCTACGTCCGGCGCTACATCAACCAGATGGAGGTCTCCAGCGAGGCACTCCGCCGCATGGGATTCTCGGTGATCGGCGACGCGGCCCACTCCGGCACGCTGGGCTCGGAAGAGTTCACCCGCCAGGTCGAGTTGATCAGCCTCGCACGCCGCAGCGTCGGCACCACACCCAAGGGCACGGACCGCATGGTGGACGCCGTGATGGGCTTCACCGAGGCCAACCCGGACGTGGCCGGCGTGGTCTGGATCTGGCCCGACAGCCCTAACAACCCGACGCAGTTCCACGTCGCGGTGATCGGCCCGGATGGGGCCGAGGTACATGACACCGATGCCGAGCACTTCGATCAGGCGCTGGTGACGGCGGTCATGGGGGCGTTCACAAAGCGGGATTGACGAGGCAGGCTCGAGACGGAGCCGACCCGCGCGAGCGGTGGGGCAAGCCCCCGGCGATGGACGCGGGTCGAATCGCCCGCAAGTCCCGTTTGAGGCGCTGCGGGATTCCCGACAGGCCTGGACCGCTGGACCCTTGCTCGACCTCTGGCGCGGTCGGCTCGGTTGATGCGGGATG
>CAZHKB010000010.1:0-20859 GCA_964533405.1 uncultured Phycisphaeraceae bacterium
GTCTGGCGTCGGGCGGGCGCGTGGCGGGGGACAGCCGGTTGATTGTGGGCGGGCAGGTACTGGCGTCGGGTGGCGTGGGCGTGACGCTGTCCGGGGCGCTGCGCGTGGACGCGGTGGTGTCGCAGGGGGCGCGGGCGATCGGCGAGAACCTGGTGGTGACCAAGGCCAGGGGCAACGCGGTCATGGAACTGGGCGGGCGC
This sequence comes from uncultured Phycisphaeraceae bacterium, assembly GCA_964533405.1. GTDB lineage: Bacteria > Planctomycetota > Phycisphaerae > Phycisphaerales > UBA1924 > JACKHA01. Next base: position 201 of record CAZHKB010000010.1, read on the forward strand.
CCCGCGCTGGGCGTGCTCGAGGGCCTTTTCGAGCACCTGCGGGACGGCGACCAGACTCTCGTGCGCGAGCAGGGCGTGCTGATGGGTGTGGTGGCCGACGAGTACAAGGATCGCTTCGGGCGGGCGGACTATCTGGTGCGCAACGTGGTGGGGGCGGATCGCGAGTCGGGCGCGCTGGCGGTGGCCGATCGCGTGCGTGTCGGGCAGACGGTGCGGTTCCACGTCCGGGATCGTCGCACCGCCCACGAGGATCTGGCGATGCTCATGGATGCGCAGGGGATCCACGGGCCGCCGGCGGGCGTGCTGCTCATCTCGTGCAACCAGCGGGGCAAGTCGCTGTTCGGCGGGCCGAGCCATGACGCCGAGTCGGTGTGCCGCGCGTTCGCGCCGGAGGTGCCGGGCGAGGTGCGGGCCAAGGGCGGGATCGCGATGGCGACGGCGGCGAGCGTGCCGCTGGCGGGGTTCTTCGCCGCGGGCGAGATCGGGCCGGTGGGCGGTTGGAGCGCGCTGCACGGGCAGTCGGCGTGCGCGGTGGTGTTTCGGGGGATGTGATCGCGCGGGGGCGGCTGGCTCCGAGCACCCGGCAGGAGCCGGGCGGTCGAGTCGTCCACGTCCTCGGCTCTTTGGCCACCCGCCTGCCGTCGGGGGCTCGGATCCGGAGCGCGATCGGGAGCCAGTCGCCTCTCCAGATTCATCGGGAATCCGTGTGTGGACACGACGCGCGCGTTCATCTGGTCGCGTGGATGCGCACGACGACGGGCGTGCCGCGCGGGGGGAGCAGGTCGCGGCGGGCGATCCACTCGGGCTCTTCGACGGAAGCCTCTGGACTCATGGTTCTGGTGAGCGCGATGGTCGCGGAGCCAAAGGTGTGCAGGCCGACGATCAGGCCGGTGCCGTCGGCGTCGTAGAGCTCGGCGTCGTTCCGGGTGACGAAGCGGGAGCCGGCGAAGACGAAGGCGGGCGAAGGATTGATGGGTCCGTCGGAATCGGCGCGGCTGCTCGACGAAGAGGACTCGCCCGCCAGCGCGTCGGTCATCGTCCGACCATCGGCGCGGTTGATGATGAGGTCGGTGGCGGCGTGCTCGTGGTGGATTCCGTTGGCATCGTTCCAGGCGATGCTGACCCGCAGCGGTGAGCCCGCGGCGGCAATCGAGTGCAGGGTTTCGCCCTGCCACTCCCATCCGCCCGGATGCCCCGGCTCCACGCTCAGCAACAGAAGGGCGGCGTGGACGTGCGACGCGAGCGCGGGCGAGACCACGAGCGACTCGTGCTCTTTCGTGTCGGGGCGGCACGCGATGACTTCGAGAAACACGACCGACCCGTCGGGCGCGTGGGCGTGAACGGCGATCTGGCCGTCGAACTCGACCACTTGCGCGTCGTGCAGAAGGCGGACGTGCGGGAAGATCGGGCGGGATTGGGCCTGGAGTCGCCAGAGGCGGTAGGGGGGGAAGGCGAGGGCGTGCGGCGTCAAGGCGGTCGAACTGGACGCGATCAGGGTGAGCAGAAATCGATCGAGAGGAAGGCATCGAGGCGAAGATGGTCGCGTTGCTTCAGGCATTGGTGGTCTTGGGCGTCCGCAGCCCGGCCAGTCGGGCAAACTCGCGGCCCCGATGCTCATAGTTCTCGAACTGGTCCCAGGATGCACAACCGGGCGAGAGCAGGACCACGTCGGCGGGGCGGGTGGTCGCGTGGATGCGCCGCATGGCGATCTCGAGCGTCCCGCAGTGCTCGGCCGCGGACGAGAAGCGACTGGCCGACTCCGCCAGAGCCTTGCCCGTCGCCCCAATCGTGCTGAGGCTGGTGAGTTCAGCCGCCCGGCGGGCGATGGGCGAGAGGTCGAGGTGCTTGTCGTATCCGCCGGCGATCAGGTGGATACGGGCCGGGCGCAGGGCGTCGATCCCCAGCAGCGTGGCCTCGGGAACGGTGGACTTGGAATCGTCGTAGAACCGGACGCCTTCGGGCGATTCGTGGACCATGCACAGTCGGTGGGGCAGTCCCGGGAACGTGGATGCGGCCGCCAAGGCGTCGGCGCGCGAAAGGTTGGGCAGCAGGTGATGGGCCGCGGCCAGGGCCATGTGTGCGTTGCGGAGGTTGTGCGGGCCGGGGATGCGCAGGGTGGGCATCGCCGCCAGCGGTGTGCGCTCGTCGATGCACCGGCGCGTCGAGTGCGACGGCGTGGGCCAGTCGGTCGCGCCCGGGCCGAGGATCGCCAGCGAGTTTGGCCCGAGCGTGGTGAGCAGGTGTTGCTTGCTGCGGCGGTAGTGGCTCTCTTCGACGTGCCAGTCGAGGTGGTTGGGGGCGAAGGAGGTGACCATCGCGACGGTCGGACTCAAAGGCGTCCGCATGGCCCGCGCGTTTGCGAGTTCCGGCGCGCCGCCCAGCCACCACAGCATCGCCGACGACAGTTCGAGCACGACGGCATCGCCCGCCCTCATCGCCGAAAGGTCCGGGAGCAGCGAGCCGCCCAGGTTCCCGCCGACCCAAGCCCGCGCCGGCGAGATCGCGGACAGGATGTGGTGGGTCAGCGCGGTGGTCGTGCTCTTGCCGGCCGAGCCGGTGATGGCGACGACCCGCACGCTTGGCGGAAGGCGCTCGATCAGCAGCGAGATCTCCGTCGTGATCGCCACGCCGGCCCGGGCGGCGGCCACCAGGTACGGATCGCGCCATGGCGCGGGCACGGCGGGGTTGGCGACCACCAGATCGGTCCCGGTGAAGTCGGCCTCTGCGTGCTCGCCCAGCCGGAGCGAAAGTTGTCCGGTCGAGATCGCGGGAGCGAGCGGATCGAGTTGGGCCGTGACCTGGTCCGCCGGCAGCTTGTCGGTAAGCAGCACCCGGCATCCCTGCGAGAGCAGGAATCGGGTGACGCCCAGCCCGCCGCCAAAGCGGCCAAGGCCCATGACGGTGACGCGATTGGGAAGGGACATCGGGCAGATGGTATCGAGGGTGCCACCAGTCCGCCCGCTTTGGGGCGCGACTGGTGCGGATGGTCCGGGGCGCTTGTTTGACCGTAACGGTCGCGCGGCCCTTCCTGTTCGAGGGCGCGAGCGCGGACTGGCAGCACCCTCCTACTCTCCCTCATGGCGGAGCCCTCGATGCCGTATCGGCTGGCGTGTCTGTGCGATCTGCGGGATGCGCAGGGGCGTCATCTGCTGCTGCTGCGGAAGAAGCACCCCAACTTCGGGCTGTGCTCGCCGATCGGTGGGAAGCTGGATGTGGAGACGGGCGAGTCGCCCCACCAGTGCGCCCAGCGCGAGATCCTGGAGGAGGCCGGGATCCACGTCCCGATCGAGCGGCTGCACCTCATGGGCCTGATCGCCGAGCGAGCGTTCGAGGGGCGTGGGCACTGGCTGCTGTTCTACTTTCGCGTGATCGGCCCCGTCGAGGTCGAGGCCCGGGACATGAACGAGGGACGCCTCGACTGGTTCCGCGAGGATGAAATGGCGGGCCTGCCGATCCCGGAGACGGACAAGCAGATCATCTGGCCCCTGGTGCGGCAGCACGAGGTGTCAGCCGCGGCCGAGCGGGCGGGCAAGCGGCATGGATTCTTCTCGGTGTTCATCGATTGCTCGGTCCAGCCGATGACGTGGCGCGTCGAGCAATCGATGGCGTCCGAGAAGGCGGCCCGAGCGTGAGAAAGGCCTCTGGATTGTCGCCAGCTCCGCTCCAAACCAAAGCCGTCTCTTCGGGTCCGGTTGCTTGTCGGGAGCCGGCCGCTCCGAGAAAGCCGCCGCGACCGACTCCATATACTGATGCTGTGGAACGAAATCCTGAAACAAGTCGGTTGGGGGCCAGCCGGGCGAGGAGCCTGGCGGGTCTGGTCGCGCTGGTCCTGATGGCGGTGATTGGCGTGCTGACGCCGGAGCGGGCGCGGGCCCAGCCAGGCGGCATCTCCTCGCCGACGGTTCCCGGCGTTCAATCCGCCTCGGGTCCCGCCGTCGCCGTCTCGAATCAGGCCGACAACGTCGCGATTATCGTCATTCGCGGCGAGATCGACTCGTACACGGCGCGGAGCGTGCTGCGGCGGATCAAAGCCGCCGAGGAGGCCGGCGCCGACGCGATCGTGTTTGAGATGGACACGCCGGGCGGCGAGCTCAAGGCCGCACTGGAGATCTGCAACGCGATCAAGGCCACGACCGTGCCGCTCACGGTCGCGTGGATCCATCCGGACGCATACTCGGCCGGCGCGATCATCTCGCTGGCGTGCAAGCGGATCGTGACTGGCGACCCGGCCACGATGGGCGACGCGTTGCCGATCCTGATGGGCATGGGCACGTTCCAGGCGTTCAACGAGTTGCCCGAGCACGAGCGGCAGAAGGTCATGTCGCCGCTGGTGGCCGAGGTCGTCAACTCCGCCCGGCGCAACGGCTACGACGAGATGCTCGTGCAGGCGATCGTCAGCCGCGGGGTGGAACTGTGGCTGGTGCGCGATGTGCGCAGCGGGCGACTGTTGTGTGTCACGGAGGCCGAGCACCAGCTTCTCTTCGCGGGCGAGCCGACCCGCAGCGGCGCGCTCCTGCCCTCGGCCACGGCGGGCACCACGGGCTTGCCCACCGATGTGGGCTCCGCAGGCCAGGGGATGCAGCCCGAGCGCCCGCCGCCGCTGGTGCGTTCCGAGGACTACTTCCAGCCCGCGGGCGAGTCGCTCGAGAGCCTGGCCGACGCGGTGAACGACGAGCTGACCGAGCGCACGTCGCGCCCGGTCCTCACCGCGGGCGACCGGGGGAACTACGAGCTGGTGATGTATGTGACCGACGGGGCGGGCCCGATCGTGATGAAGGCCGAGGACCTGCGCACGCTGGGGGTCGCGACGGCGACCGTGAAGAGCGAGGGCGACATCCGCTCGTATTTCGGCGCGACCCACGTCGCGTGGATGCAGGAATCGTGGTCGGAGAGCATGGCCCGGTTCATGGTCAGCTGGCCCGTGCGGTTCGTGCTGGTGGTCGTGTTCCTGATCGCGATCTTCGTCGAGATGACCCACCCGGGCGCGACGGTGCCGGGCTTCATCGCGCTGGTCGCGCTGGCCGGGCTGATCGCCCCGTCCATGATCGTGGGCATGGCGTCGTGGTGGGAAGTCGCGGCCATCCTGGGCGGCGTCCTGATGCTCGCCCTCGAACTGTTCGTCGTTCCGGGGTTCGGGGTCTTCGGCTTCGCGGGGATCGTGCTGCTGTTCGGCGGGCTGCTCGGGGTGATCATCCCCAGCGGCGACAGGCTGTTCCCCGGCGAGGCGGGCACGGGCCAGAGCGCGCTGTTCTCGGCCGCCATGCTGCTGGCCGCGATCGTCACGTCGGGAGTCGCGATCTACTTCATCACGAAACACCTCGGCTCGCTGCCGATCATCGACAAACTCGTGCTGCAGGACGAGTCAGGCGGCGGCACGCTGGCGGCCATGGCACCGGGCGTGCATCCCCTGATGGGAACCGCCGGCGTGGCGATCACCGACCTGCGCCCCGCCGGGCGGGCCGAGATCGAGGGAAGGTTGGTCGACGTGGTGGCCGAGATCGGGTATATCCCCGCGGGCACGCGCGTGCGCGTGGTCTCGGCCAGCGCGATGCGGGTGGGTGTCGAGGTCGATTCGGACCCGGCGGCGACCTGACGCCGGCGGGTCGCTCGTGTTCAACCGCGGCCGCTGTGGGGCCGTCGATGGAGGTCCGATCTCGTGCCTGAGCAAGAGTTGCTGTGGGGAATCATCCTGCTGGCGGCGGCCCTGGCCCTGCTGCTGCTCGAGGTCTTCGTGCCCTCGATGGGCATCATCTCCGTCGTGGGTGTGGGGCTGGCCATCACCGGGCTGGTGATGCTCTTCCGCTACGACACCATCACCGGCTTCATCGGCCTGGCGGTCATGCTGATCCTGGGGCCGATGGTCGTGGTGTTCGGGATGAAGGTGTTCCCGCACACGCCCATCGGACGGGCGCTGATCTATGGCGGCAAGTCCGAGGAGCAGATCGAGCAGGAAGCGGCCGCGAAGCAGGCCCAGGCCGACATGCAGCTCGCGCTGGTGGGCATGGAAGGCGAGGCGCTGAGCGTGCTCCGCCCCGTGGGCGCGGTGCGGATCGCGGGCACGCGCTACGATGCGCTCTCCGAACTCGGCATGATCCCCGCCGGCGCCAGGATCAGGGTGACCGCGGTGGACGGCGGGCAGATCAAGGTCCGCGAGGTCCGGTGAGCGACGGGGTTCCCTGTCCCTACTCCACCGGCTCGAGTTCACGCATCCGGTGCTGCATCTGCGCCTTCAGCCGCGCCAAGATGCTCGAGTGCATCTGGCTCACGCGGCTCTCCGACAGATCCAGCGTCGCGCCGATCTCCTTCATCGTCATCCCCTCGTAGTAATAGAGGATCACGATCAGCCGTTCCGCGCGGCTCAGCCCCTTGGTGATCAGTTCCCGCAGGTCCCGCCTCTGCAACTCCGAGACCGGGCCCTCATCCGACCCGTCCCGCACGATATCCAGCTCGCGCACCTCGCGCCCGCTGTCGCCGGGGAACGCCTTGCGGTTGATGCTCGAGATGTTCGTTGGCCTGCTGTCGCGCTTGAGCTTCTGGAACTCCTCGCTGTCCACTTCCAGCCCCAGCATCTGCGCGATCTGCTCGTCGGTGGCCGGCTCGCCAAGGGCCATCTCGATCCGCTGCCTGGCCCACTCCAGCTTGTTGGTCCGGCTGCGCACCAGCCGCGGCACCCAGTCCATCGCCCGCAGCTCATCCAGGATCGCGCCCTTGATCCGGTTGGCGCAGTACGTCTCGAACTTGACGCCCCGCGCAAGGTCGAACGCGTGCACCGCTTCCCGCAGGCCGAACGTGCCCGCCTGGATCAGGTCGTCGATGTCGACCTCGTCGGGCAGGCGTTTGCAGATCCGCTCGGCGTTGTACCGCACCAGCGGCAGGTACTTCTCGACCAGGTAGTTGCGGACCACGTCCTCGTGGTTCTTCTGGTACCTGGCCCAGACTTCCTTGCTGTCGAGCTTGTCCAGCGCGATCGTCAGCGGCGTGACCGACCGGGTGATCCGGCGATCGTCCCCACGCGAGTTGCGCGAGCCGGAGTAGCGAGATGCGCGAATGGCTGCCATCGGTCCTCTCCTTGACCCGGCGACCCCCGCTCAGACGCACCCCGAGAACCGGGCCCAGCCGATTGGCTGGTCGGCCGGCCCCTATCCTGGGAGCACCCGGCCTGGAACGCGATGAGCAGCGGACGCGACGCGCCGATCCCTGGCGCACGAGCGCCAGTATTGCAGGGCGTGCCCGCCGATGCAAGCCGAGTCCGCGCGATTCCTCACGCAGCCCGTTTGTTCACAACACTTTCCACAGGTTGTGCGGAGCGTCCCCCGCTCGCCTGGCTCAGGGCGCGACCCGCCCCCTTGACGTCCTCGACCGGGTTCCTCGCCCGGTACCGGGTGATGAACTCGCGCAAAGATCGCTCGCCCGCCCAACCGGCCCACAGGCCAACCAGGTGCGACACGACCATGCACACCGTCGCAGAGAACAGGATGTCCAGAGACGAAGCCCCGGCCCGCCATCCGGCGACGACCGCCACCACGAACGCGCAGAGCGAGAACACCGAAGCCACGACCCTCGAGGGTTCCCGGACCATCTTCATGGTGGTGCGTCCTTGGGCAGTGAGTCGCGGCCGCGTGCATGGGCCAATCGTCCAAATCGCGGCGCGACTTGACCAGCAAACCACAGGAGCCTCCGCAATCGGCGGGCCGGACGGCTGGCGCAGGCGGCAACAGTTCTCCAGATTTCGGTGAATGGCCACGGGCAAGGGCCGATCTGCGCATGACTTGCGCGGCGGGCGCGTCGCTCCCGGGCGTCAGGGCGCGGCGCCGACGGCCACACCGAGTGTGCGGGCGTCGTCGGCAGCGGCGGTCGGGTCAGCGTGGGCGGTGACGGCTCCGACGATGAGCCCGTCGACATCCAGCACGATCACCGCGGGATCGATCCGAGGCAGCGACCGGCCCAGAGGCAGCGTTCGGCCGTCCACCCAGCCCAATCGGGTCGTCCCCAGGTCGAAGTCGGAGAGCGCGGCCCGGGCGGTCGGCCAACTCCGCGACGGACGGCCAGCCGGGTCGAAGACAAGCAGGAGGCTGGGCCCATCGGGGCGGACGCCTCGCATGAGCTCGACGGTGCGCCGGGCCGAGTCGATCCATGCGCCGTCGTCGGTGAGTTCGACCACGCCCAGCAGCAGCCGCGTGGCTGGGGCGGCGGCATCCAGGTCGGCGAGCAGGCCGGCCAGGGTGGTGGGTTGGTCGGGATCGGCGGGGGCCAGCGCGATGGGAACCCAGCCCAGATCGGCGCCGGGGACCAGGACCAGGCCGCGCGGGCGGAGGTCGGCCACGCGATCGACGCGGGTGCGGGTGGAGAGTTCGGGAAGCGACGGCGGGGCAAGGTCGTCAGGGGGATCGATTCCGGCGGTTGGATCGTGGGCGACGGCGTCGCAGGTGAGGATGAGCTCGTACCAACTGGAGGGGGCGGGGATGGTGGCCTCGAATCGCTCGATGCGATGGGTCGTGTGGTTGATGGTGAGGGTGGCGGCGGCGGGGCCGAGGCGACCGGCCAGCGTGACGGTCGTGGGGCCGCGGGCGACTTCGCGGAGCGTGATGGCGGGCAGGAGCGGGTCGAGCGCGATCTGGTCGTCGGACAGGGCGGCGTCGGGGTCGGGCAGGGCGATGGCGATCTGGGGCAGCGGCAGCGAGGGCATCATGTGGGAGAGCGCGTCAAAGCTGAGGGAACTGAGGTGGACGCCCACATAGCGGTCGGGTTCGGTGGCGTGGAGGATGATGAGGCGGTCGGCGGTGACGGCGGCCCGGATCGGGCCGAGCGCGAGGTCGAAGGGGCGATCCGACTCGGGGCGGAGATCAAGGTGGAGCGAGCCTTCGGAGGCTTCGGCGGAGCCGTCCTGGGCGAGGACTTCGATGGTCAGACGCTCGTGGATCGGGGCGGCGCGGTAGGCGTCGCGGACCCGCGCGAGCACTCGGGCGGCGGCTTCGTCGGCATGGGCCGAAGGGACGCCCAGCGAGAGAAGTCCCGCGGGAACCATCAGTCTGAGCCAGACACGGCTCATGGCCGGATCTCCGACGCGGTCGAGAGCGCGGCCAAAAGTCGGGCGACGGTCCTGCCGCCGGCGCGAGCGCCCGGCACCACCCAGTCTGGCGCGATCTGCGCGAGCGGGATGAGCACGAACCCGCGATCGGCCAGGCGCGGGTGCGGGATGGTCAGGCCTGGCTGTTCGAGCACCAGGTCGTCGTAGAGCAGCAAGTCGAGATCGAGGGTGCGGGGTCCCCACCGCCCTTCGCGGGCGCGGTCGCGCCCTCGGGTGTGCTCGATCTCGAGCAGGCGCGCGAGCAGGGCCATCGGTGCCAGCGAGGTCTCGAGAATGGCGGCGGCGTTCAGGTACGGACCTTGGGGGATCGGCCCGACGGGGGCGGTCGGGATGAAATCGGAGTGGGCGATCACGACGGTCCGAGGCGGGTCGTTCAGGGCTTCGAGCGCGGCGTGGAGATGGTCGGCGCGCGAGGCGTCAGACGAGTCGATGTTCGACCCGAGGGCGATCGCGGCGCGAGACGGCGGGGCGCGGCGGCTGGCTCCACCAGGTTGCTCGCATCACCCGATCCGAGCCGCGGGTGGTGGCACGGGGTTCGTGGCTCGCGGGATCAGTTTTCGGTGGCGTCGAAGACTTCCTCGAACTCGTAAACGCTGGAGAAGTTGTCCAGGCGATCCTGGTCAGTCTTGCGCATGAGGCCGGCGTCGATCATGGCGAAGACGATGCGGCCAAAGTCGTCGGTCCGGCGGATGGACCACCGCGAGAGGACCAGGCGAGCAAGGCGACCGTACTTGCGGATGGCCAGATCCTTGAGCCCCAGGCAGAGTTGCTGGCCGCTGACGTGCCGGCCGGAGGAGGCGGCGTCGTCTTCCGCGACAGCCTCCGAGGTTCCGTCCGAGTGGGCGGGGGTTTGGACGCCGTGATGCATCTGGGCGGTGTGCTCCAGACCCTGACGCACGAAGTCAAAGGCGTTCTGGGGATAGGGCCCGGCCTTTTCCCTGATAATCTTCCAATCGACGGTCACTGACATCGCTGAACCTCGCCGGGTCTTACCCGAGCAAATGAACGCCGGATCCATCCGGAATGAACGCACCTTCATTCTACCGTTCGGACGCGGGAGTATTGCGGTTTCTCTTTCTCTTTGTGGATGCTTTTTCACCGGGATCAGGCGGTTTGGCGGGCCGCGGGGTGTTCACGGACGGGCGGCCCCGGCTGACGAACCGGCTGGACTCCAGGTACCAGCGGAGCGGCGTTTCGGCCCACTCGCCGCAGGGATCGACGCCCACCCGGGCGGTACACGCGATCTTCAACATCTGATGATCGGTTCGCGTGGGCGGTTGGGCTTGAGCCAATCGCAAAGCGGGGTCGCTCAGGAGGTCCACGCCGTTGCGCGACCGTGTGATGGCGAGGGCCTGGCAGAGTTTGCCCGGGCCGTTGCACAGCTCGCGGTCGCGGGTGATGCCCGGACGGTTCTGGCGCATCTCATCCAGACCGGTGAGGGGTTCGAGCGCGCGGATGAGCACGGCCGCCGGGTGTCCCTCGCGGAGGCACGCGACGTTGAGCATGAAGTGCATGCCGTAGGTGAAGTAGACGTAGCAGGTGCCGGGGCGGGCGTACATGGACTCGTTGCGCGGGGTGCGGCGACCGTTGAAGGCGTGGCTGGCGCGGTCCTCGGGGCCGAGGTAGGCCTCGGCCTCGACGATGCGGCCAGCGAGGCAGCGCCCATCGGGCAGCGTGCGGAGGAGGATGAGGCCCAGCATGGCGGGGGCGACGACATCGGCGGGGCGGGCGAAGAAGGAGCGCGGGAGGGCGCGTGGGGCTGGATTGAGTTCGGCACTGCCGGACATATCGGATAAGGGAATCATCGCAGAGGCACCGAGAGAGGCAGAAGCGTAGAGGGGATGTGCGGTCGATTGCTGGGGCACTGAGGCGTTTGGGTCGATGGAGCAGAGGCAGCCAGGCTCGGCGCGGGTCACGTTCCCGGTTCCAACTCCGCCTTTTTCTGTGCCTCTGTGCCTATGTGGTCTGGTCTTCGCTTCGTGTGGGCGCTGAGGCGCATCACGCGTACGCGTGCAGTCCCGGCAGCAGCAGGTTGACGCCGAAGTAGGTCCAGAGCATCATGATGAAGCCCACGACCGAGAGCCACGCGGTCACGAGCGCGCGGTTGCGGCCGGTCGTGAAACGAACATGGATCACGATCAGGTAAATGATCCAGGTCAGCAGGGCCCAGGTTTCCTTTGGATCAAAGGCCCACCAACGCCCCCAGGAGTGGTCGGCCCACCACGCACCCAGCAGCGTGCCGACACCCAGGCTCCAGAACGCGAGTTGCAGGAGGACCATCTGGGCCCGGTCGAGGTCGCGGAGCAGGCGGCTGCGCGCGCCCTCGGGGGTGATGGGGGGGGGCGGCGTGCCACCCGTCGCGGCTCGGGGCGACGGTTGCGAATCACCAGAGTCATTGACCACCGCGCCGCTGGCCATCGCCCCCACCACCGTCGGCTTCTTCCCGAAGTAATGGGCGGCCAGGTAGAACAGGCTGACGATCATGCCCAGCGTGATCAGGCCGTAACTGGTGAGCACCGTCGTGACGTGGTACTTGAGCAGCACGGAAGTGTTCAGAATCGCGGCTTCTCGCTCGATGAAGCGGCCCGGGATGCCGGTCTGGGTCGCGGCGATGAGAACGAGGAAGCCGGTGCCGGCGGCGGCCGCGCCGAACAACGGCTTGCGGGTGAAGGCGGTGAGGGCCAAGCCCACCACGGCGGCGAACAGGCTGACGCCGGTCATCGACTCGAACTGATTCTGGATCGCGAACCGCTCGGCCAGGATGCAGCGGACCACGAAGCCGAAAGTATGGGTGGCGACGGCGGCCAGCAGGAGCGTGAGGCCGGCGGCGGTGAGCCAGCGGCGGCCCGTGCCGAAGGCGAGGATCAAGCACAGCAGGGCGACGAAGTAGAGCAGGTAGCCCCACTCGAAGGCGTTGGCGCGGTTGTACGTGAGTTCGAGCCAGCGGCGCGAAGTGGGGTACATCTCGGCGTTCACACGGGGGAGGGCGGCCGCGAGCTCGTGGACGGCCTGGTTCGCGGCGGTGGCGTCGGCGGCGCGCCAGGCGGTGCCCAGGGCGCGGGCCGCGGCCCGCGCCTGCTCCCACGCGGCGGCGTTGGCTTCGGTCATGCCGGTGGGCGTGGGCTCGGAGAGGTGGTGCCACGGGAGGTCGCGCGAGTCGGGCGCGATGAGGACCATGTTGCCCGCCGAACCTTGCCACAGGGAGGTGGCCCGGTCGAGCTGGTCGAGGCCGCGGCGGTGCTGCTCGCCGGAGCCGTGACGCTCGGCGACGGCGACAAAGTGCTCGGCGGCCATGCGGGGCGTGATGCGGGTAAGGGTGAGGTAGCGTTGCTGGGCGGCGTCGTCGTTGGGGAGGGCCGCGTCGAGGAACGCGCGGCGCAGCGGGAGGTACTCCACGTGGAAGAGGGGGCGATCGACATAGAAGACGGGATCGATGATGAGATCGAGGAGTGTGAAGAGGGGGTCGAAGGAGGCTTTGGTGGGCTTGGCGTCCGGCTCGGAGTTTGATCCGAGCCCAGGGCTGGAGCCCGGGGACTGTCCCGCCTGCGCTGCGGGATCGATGAAGTCCTGATACGCCCGCCTGCCCGTGATCTCGAGCACGGTCTCGCGGGCGAGCGTGTCGAGGATCTTGACACGCCCGGAGTGCAGCACGCCCAGGTCCCGCAACGGCGAGAGGTCGAGGCGAGCGGCGAAGTCAAGCTTGGCCGCGAGAGTGGATTGGACGACCGAGGGCGAGAAGTCAGGGTCGCCAAACGGGTTGGGCAGGTCGGACTCGGTGACGGCCTGGGCCTCGGGGTGGGCGTTGCCGGCGGGGGCGGTCTGGGCGCTGGCTCGGGCGATGAAGACTGGATTCATCACAGAGGCACCGAGGCACAGAGAAAGGCAGGCTACGAGTTGCGCAGGGGCAAGCCACCGACGCGGCGATGTAGTGACGGCACGCAACACTGTGAGGATTCTCACCGCCCGCGGGCGGATAACCACACTCGACTCAACGTTAAGAACCGAGTCGTTCTGAACTCTGCTCTGTCTCATGGCTCTTCTCCGTGCCTTTGTGCCTCTGTGGTTGGCTCGCCCGACGCGGCCAGTTGGTCGCGCCCGCGGCGGACGAGCCAGGGCTTGACGTAGAAGGCCCAGGGCGTGCCCAGGGCCATGAGGATGCCGCCCAGCGCGATGACATGGATCCCCGGCGCATTGCCGACACCCAGGATCGTGAAGCGGGCGATGGGGCGGGGCATGATGCCCTGATCGACCAGGGTCTGGCTGTCGCGCCAGCCCTCGGCGTCCCAGCCGGCCTGGCTGAACTTGAACTGTTCGGGGTTCAGGCCGGCTGCGAGCCGGCCCGCGATGTTGGTCGGGAGCGGTCGCTGATTGTCCCAGATCCACGGGGCGGTGAGGGGGGCGTTGAGTTTGGTGACGTGGGCGAAGGGCGCGAAATCGGCGCGAGTTTCATCGTCGGCGGTGGGCTCAACGATGACGATGGACTGGTAGTCGCGCGGCGCGCCGCGGTGGTCGTAGGCGAGCATCTGGAAGTCGCCCAGGCGGAGCTGGAAGCCCGGCAGGCGGTGCTGGCGACGCCCGAAGATGAGGCGAACGCGCCGGCCGTCGGGCAGATCGATCGTCTTGGCCTGCTCGACGCCGAGTTCGAGGTATTGCACGAAGGGAAGCCACACGATGCGCTTCCAGTCGGGGCGAGTCAGGAGCGAGACCTCGATCGCGACCATGGCCTTCTGGTGGGTGCCGACCGCCTCGCGGTCCTGCTCGCGCGGAGGAACCGGGACGGGACGCTCGAAGGCCTCGGCGTGGGCCCAGCGGTCGGTGAGGGTGAGCGTGACGTTGGGGAGGATCTCGAAGGGGGTCGAGAGATCGGGGAGGTCGAGGGTGCGGATGCCCCCGCCGCGCTGGCGGATGACGACCCGGCCTGGGACCCTATCGGGGGGCCGCGGCTGGCCAGCGGCAGAGGCAGGGACGGCGAGGGGGGCTGGCGCGACTGATCCTTCGATGATCGTGACGTGGAGTTTGCTGGCATCGATAAGGCGAAGATCGATCGAGGGGTCGGCGGCCCGGCGTGCGGGCATGCCGGTGGCCGTTTGTTCTTCCGTCAGTTCGAGCAGGTCCTGGTTGATCTCGGGGAAGCGGGAGTAGACCCAGCGGGTGTAGGGCGTGGGGGCGGGCTGGCCTTCGAGGGTCGGCGGCGTGACACGGACCTGCGCGACAGAGGAGGTCGCGCCGCGATAACCCTCGGTCACGATGGGAAAGGGCGGCTCGGGCGTGATGGCGGTGACCTCGAGGCGGTAGCCCGCGACGTCGAGCACGCGGCCAGGTTCGAGCGTCCATAGTTGACCAGCGGACGCGCCCGAGGCGGCGGGCGGCTCGCCGGGCACGCGGACCCAGAGGCCCCAGAACCCGGCGTCGGGCAGCCCGAGTTCGAGCGTGGGCTCGATGGCGGTGTCGAGCGCGCTGGTGGGCTGGGTGCGGTAGTCGATGGCGAAAGCGGGGGTGTCGGCCGCGCGGTGGGCGGGGAGCGTGGGCATGAAGTAGAACGGGACTTCGGTGGGCGGCTCGCTCGCACGCTCGGGCAGGATCGCCGAGAGCGTGACCAGTCGCAGCGGGTTGAGCTTGCCGGTGAGGGCGACGTTTGACTGGGCGGGGTCGGTGCGGATCCAGTCGGTTTGGGCCGTGGCGTAGGAGGCGTAGCCGACCATGCGGAACTGGATATCGGGATCGACCAGCGTTGTGGGGCCACGCCAAGCTTCGATGGGGGCGGAGAGTGCGCCGCCGTCCGGGGCGGCCTGTTGGAACTGGCGACCCAGGGCGGTCCACACGCTCTGGCCCGGCGTGTCGGCGACGGCGTAGTCGTTGTAGCGCGGGAGCACGGAGAGGCGGCGCTGCTCCGGCCCACGCCACTGGTCGACGACCAGGACGGTCTGGATGTTGTCGTAGAAGAAGGAGACAGCGGGGCCCGGGGTGGGCTTGCCGCTTTCGTCGGGCGCGCCGGCCTGGAGGAGGGTGTCGCCCTCACGCTTCTGGGAGGAGTAGAAGGTGGCGCCCAAGGCGAGCATCACGATGCCGACATGGACGGTGAGCACGCCGAGATTGACGAACTCGAAGGCGATGCGGCGGATGGTGGCGACCACCATGTTGAGGACGAAAAGCAGGAGCAACGCCCGCATGGGCCACGCGGAGTAGAACTCGAGCTCGGTCATCTCGACGCCCGGGAGACGGCGGAGGGTGATGGACTTGTTGGCCTCGACGAAGTCGGGGAAGAGGCGCAAGCCGGTGGCGGCGGTGGCGTCCGGGCCGCTGCCGGTGCGGGGGTGGTAATAGAGGATGGGCCAGAGGAAGGTGATCCACGCCCAGCCCGCGGCGGCGGCGATGGCGAGGGCGGCCAGGAGCAGCAGCGCGAAGCGGGGCGCGCGGCCCACGCCTCCGGTCATCGCGCCAAGGCCCGCGACGATCAGCACCGACGGGCCGGCGACGCCGATCACGAACGCAAGGGCGTACACCAGCCAGGTCGGGATTAGCGCGAGCATGCCGATGGGCACGCTGGCGAGGATGCCGTAGAGGATCACCCCCGAGAGCAGGATGACGGCGAGCCAGATGGAGGAGAGGGCGCGGAGCAGCGCCTTGACCGGCCACGCCCAGGGCGGGAAGAACTGGTCATCCCAAGCTTTGACTCGTTCCCACTTGAGGCTCATGGTGATTCCGGTTGGTCGGCGGTCGGCGGGGGATTATTGCTGCGAGACCGGAAGGATTCTTGTGAGAATGGAGATGGGGGCGGAGGATTGGCTGAGGGCGGTCCGGACGGCGGCAAGGCCGATCTGGGCAGGCGGGATGGGGATTCCGAGCACTTCGAGGGGGGTGGAGCCGGGCGAGAGGGTGACAAGGGTTGGGTCGAGGCCCAGGGCTCTGGCGGCGTTGGTAGTGGCCATGCGCAGGAGTGTGACAGGATCGGCGGCGTCGCGTTGGTGGAGCAAACGCATCTCATCAAGGATGCTGAGGCGGGCGGGCGAGCCGGAGGAGGGAACGAGGGTGCCGTCGGTGATGTTGACGACCGAATCGGTGCCGAGACAGACGTTGATGCCGGCGTGCAGCATGGCTTGGTAGCGATGCGGCCCGAAGTGGTGGTGGGCGCCGAAGTAGGCCGAGGCTCGGGGGCAGTAGGCGACGCTGGTGCGGGTTTGGGCGAGGATTTCCAGGGCGTTGTCGGTGGCGTCGTTGACGTGGGCGACAAGCATGGGATTGCCGGCGTCGCGGGCAAGGCGGAGGATGGGCGCCATGTGCTCGACGGGATGATGGCCCAGGCCAAAGGTGGCGAGGAGGGCTTCATCCCAGACCCCGACCTGTTCCAGGAGCGCGCGTTGCGGGCCGGTGGCGTCGCGGATGAACTGGCGTTCTTCGGGCGACTCGGCCAGGTGGGTGCAGACGCGGGCCCATCGCTGGCCGGCGAGCGCGAGGGCATGGAGGTAGGCGTCGGGGGCGACGGTGTTGGTGGCGTGCGGTTGCAGGCCCAGGTGCAGGCCGGGGCTTGGAGTGCCGGGGTTCACGGGCCCGGAACACTCGGCAAGGGTGGCGGCGAGCAGGTCGAGGTTCTCGCGCATGCGGGTGCCGATCGCGAAAAACTCGATGAACGAGACGCCTGCCAACCCTGTGGAGGCCAGGGCATGGGCGGCGGCGAGGGAGGGCTCGCCGCGGACGGCCCCGGCGATGTCGCCGACCAGAACGGTGCCGCCAGCGCGGGAAAGCGCGGCGCCTGCCCGGACGGAGGTGGCGATCTGGGCCGCGTCGGAGAGTCGGCCCGCGCGGATGATGGCGACCCAGTCGGAGAAGGGGCGAGTGGGGTCCCACACATGCGGGCCTAAGTGGGTCAGGTCAAGGTGGGTGTGGGCGTTGATGAGGCCGGGGAGCAGGACGTGGGAAGAGAGGTCGAGGCGCGAGGCGTGCTTCGCGGCCGGGTGGTGGTCCACCTGATCGGGGGAGTCGTGAGCCAGGATGGTCAGCCGGTCGGGCGACAGATTGTCAACGAGAACCGACACCCGACCGACAGGCACATGGTCAGGATTCCATGAAGCGGCGGCGTCGATTCGGAGGACCGCGGGGTGGCCCAATGCGATCGAACTCCGTGCGCCATCAAAAGTTGCGGAACGGTTCATGCGATTGGGGACAACCTGTCGATCGAGTTGCCTTGGCCGATCCCGGCGGGGACGATGTCCCCCCGCGCGCACACCGGTGGTGACGGAGCGAGCGCGGCACGATAGGCTGGTCTGCTAAGGGACGACGGTGGAGCCGTCCGGGCCGCCTGGAATCACCTTTTTGGTCGAACGGAGTCCGACATGGCACAGGGTGGCTGGATGAATGGTGGCTTGAGGAAGATGGTGGTCCGCGTCGCGGCGGTGGCGGCGATGGGCTTGGGCCTGGGGCTTGGCGGGTGCGCCAGCCAAGACACGATGGCGGAGCTGCAGGAGACCAACCGGAGCCTGGCGAACCAGCTGGCGCAGGTGCGTTCGGAGCTGGATGAGGCGCGGGCCGGGGCGATGAGCGACGCGAACTACCGCTCGGCGGCGGGCTCGACAGTCGGTGAGCTGAATGCCGCCAACGCGCGGCTGCAGCGGGAGCTGGACGCGGCCAACGAGGCGTATCGCAACCTCGAGGGTCGGATCGCGGGCATCGAGTTCGCGCCGCTGAACCCTGAGACGGATCGGGCGCTGGCGCAGCTGGCGGCCCAGTATCCGCAGCTCCTGCGGTATGACTCGGCGCGGGGCATGATCCGTTTCGCCAGCGACCTGACGTTCGCGTCGGGCTCGGCGGACGTGCAGGACACGGCCCGGGCCAGCCTGACGGCGCTGGGCGAGATTCTGAACAGCAACGCGGCGGTGGGGTACGACGTGATCATCGTCGGGCACACCGATGCGCAGAGGCCTTCGGCCGCGACCCAGCAGCGGCACCCGACCAACATGCACTTGTCTTGCCACCGGGCCATCGCGGTTCGCGATGCGCTGTCGAGCATGGGCGTGGCGGGCGGGCGAGTTCAGGCGGCGGGCTGGGGCGAGAACCGCCCGGCGGTGCCGAACACGGCCACGGGCAACACTCCCGAGAATCGTCGGGTGGAGATCTACCTGACGAACGCGACGGGCGGGTCGTACGCCGGCGCCTCGACCAATGAGGTCGGGATTGATGCGGCGATGCCGCCCAACCGCGTCGATCCGACCAAGTAAGAGGTAGCGCCGGGGCGACGAAGTGAATCAGTGAGCCAGACCCCGCCGGGTGGCGGGGTTTTTCGTTGGTCGGGTTCGGGCGTACTTGTGGCCCGGGACTACGCCCCCGCCTCGGCCTTGTCACGCGACTGGCGCTCGGAGCGGCGCCGTTCGGACTCGCTGAGGATGCGCTTACGCATGCGGACCGAGGTGGGCGTGATCTCGACCAGCTCGTCGTCCTCGACGTACTCGAGGCAGGCCTCGAGCGAGAGTTGGCGCGGCGGCTTGAGGACGACGGTCTGGTCCTTGCTGGCGGCCCGCATGTTGGTGAGCGCCTTCTCGCGGGTGATGTTGACCACCAGGTCGTTGTCGCGGTTGTGCTCGCCCACGATCTGGCCGGCGTAGACGTTCTCGCCCGGCTTGACGAAGAGGAAGCCGCGATCGGAGAGCAGCTCGACGGCGTGGGCCGTGACGCTGGCGCGCTCGAGGGAGATGAGCACGCCGTTGATGCGGCCCGGGCGATCGCCGGCGACCGGGGCGTAGTGGCTGAAGCGGTGGTGCATGATCGCCTCGCCCTGGCTGGCGGTCATGATGCGTGAGCGCAGGCCGATGAGGGCGCGGCTCGAGATCTCGAAGACCATGTGGGTGGCGGACTGGCCGCGGGGTTCCATCTTCTTCATCTCGCCGCGGCGTCCGCCGACGAGTTCCATGACCGAGCCCATGTTCTCGTTGGGGACGTCGATGACGAGCGTTTCCATGGGCTCCATGGTGACGCCGTCCTCTTCCTGGAGAATGACCTGGGGGCGTGCGACGGAGAGCTCGAAGCCCTCGCGGCGCATGGTTTCGAGGAGGATTCCCAGGTGCAGCAGGCCGCGCCCCGAGACGTTGAACTCATCGGTGGTGCGTCCGGGCTCGACGCGGAGGGCGACGTTGTGCTCGAGCTCGCGCATCAGGCGGTCGCGGATCTGGCGGCTGGTGACGTACTGGCCTTCCTGACCGGCGAAGGGCGAGTCGTTGATGCGGAAGAGCATCGAGATGGTGGGTTCGTCGATGGTGACCGGGGGCAGAGCCTTGGGGTTTGCGGGGTCGGCCAGCGTGTCGCCGATGTCAATGCCCTCGACGCCGACGACAGCGCACAGGTCGCCCGCGCCGACTTCGTCGGTCTCCTTGCGGCCCAATCCCTGGAAGGCCAGGAGCTTCGTGACCTTGACCTGGCGCATGGAGCCGTCACGCTTCATGAGCATGACGGGCACGCCCGGGCGCAGGACGCCCGCGTAGACGCGCCCGATGCCGATGCGGCCCACGTACTCGGAGTAGTCGAGCGTGGTGACGAGCATCTGGACCGGAGCTTCGCGGTCGCCGCCGGGGCTCTGGATTTCCTTGATGATGGTCTCGAAGATGGGGCGGAGGTCGCCCTTGCGGAGCTCCTCGAAGGGCTTGTCGAGCTCGTAGGCGGCCCATCCGTCGCGACCGGCGGCGTAGACGACCTTGAACTCGAGCGCGTGGTCGTCGGCGCCAAGGTCAACCAGAAGGTCGAACATCTCTCCCAGGACACGGGGCGGGTCGGCCTCCGGGCGGTCGCATTTGTTGACGACGACGATGGGCTTGAGGCCGGCTTCGAGAGCCTTGCTGAGCACGAACTTGGTCTGGGGCATGGGGCCGTCGAGGGCGTCGACCAGGACGAGGCACCCGTCGGCCATGTGGAGGACGCGCTCGACCTCGCCGCCGAAATCGGCGTGCCCCGGGGTGTCGATGATGTTGATGCGGTAGGTGAGGCCGTCGGCGGCGGTGTAGTTGACGGCGCAGTTCTTGGAGAGGATGGTGATGCCGCGCTCGCGCTCGAGGGGGTTGGAGTCCATGATGAGGTCGTGCTGACCCCCCATGAGTTTCTCGAGTTCACCGGCGCGGAACATGCCTGACTGCTTGAGCAGCTGGTCGACGAGTGTGGTTTTGCCGTGATCGACGTGGGCAATGATGGCCACATTGCGGACCAGTCGCGTCTCGGCGGCGGAGCCGGGCATTGTTTGTATCTCGAATGGTGTGTGGACGGCGGAGAAAGGGGTCCGCCGGTTGAGGGATGGTAGGCGGGGCGCGCTTGGTCGTCTGGTTTTGACGCAAAGTACGCAACGTACGCGGAGCAGCCAGGGATCCGAGAGGGCGTCGCCGCTGCGATGGTGGATCAGAGGGCCGCGAACGAGGCTCAAGCCTCGCATCGAACAACGGAGCAACCTCTCCGCTTCCGGGCGTTCACTCCGAGTTCACGAAGCCTTGCGCACGTTGCGTTGAGCTCGTCAGCCCAGGGTCTTGATCGCCGCTTCGAGCGTTCGGGCGGCTCGGAGGAGGGTGGGTTCGTCGAAGGGGGCGGCGATGAGTTGGAGGC
>CAZHKB010000011.1:0-20600 GCA_964533405.1 uncultured Phycisphaeraceae bacterium
CGGCTAGGGCCGTCGCGCCCAGTTCGCCCACCTTGCCCATGTTCACGCCCGCCCCCAAAACCCCCTTCACGGGCTGGCCCTTCACGTCCTGGCATGGTGGCTCCCTGTGCGTGCGGCCTCGGCGGATCGACCCGCCTGGTGACCGGTCGCGGTGTCTATACCCGGCCCCGCGGCCCGCTGGGCGTCGCGGGATTCCATACGAAGCCCGATTCGATCCCGAACCTCTCCGATCACTCCCAGCAACCACCCCGCAAACCGTTCCTTCGGGATCGCCCCATCGGTGGCCCGCCCACCCTCGAGCCCGGTGCCCTCGCCGCCGAACACCCGGGCCTCGATCGTCGGGGCATCCATGGTTTCCAAGGGGTTGGCGACGATCAGGTCGACCTTCTTCTTGCCCAGTTTCCGGCGGGCGGATGCTTCCAACTCCTCGCGCGGCTCCAGGGCGAAGCCCACCAGCACCTGGTCCGACCGCCTGACCTTCGCGCACCCCGCCAGAAGGTCGGGAGTCGATTCTAGTTCGATCACCATGCCGCCCTCGACCCGCCGGTGCTTGCCCTTCAGCATTTGCGGGGTGGTCTTGGGCTTGTAATCGGCGACCGCGGCCGCCATCACCAGCACGTCGCACGCTGGCAGTGCCTCCATCAGCAGGCCCTGAAGGTCGGCGGTGGTTCGGAACCGGCGGACCTCCACCCGCGAATCGGAGGGTTGCACCGGCGTCGGGCCCAGCAGGAGCGTCACGGTCCACCCGTCACGGGCGGCCTCTTCTGCCAGCGCCACTCCCAGACGCCCGGACGACCGGTTCCCAATGAACCGCACCGCGTCGATCGGCTCGTGCGTCGGGCCGGCGGTGATCAGCAGTCGCCCGGGGCTCTGGTTCGCGGACCCGCTCGTCGGAGTTGGGGACTTCATCTCGATATGTCCGTTGCGTCCTGCCATCCGGGGAAGTCTCCGCCCTCAATCGGTCGCCCGTTCCAAGACACGGGTGGACGCTCATTGTTGGCCGGAGTTGTCCGGGTTCCTAGCGATCGGGGCAACTCGGGTTTGACGCAACGTGCGCGACGTGGTCGGAAGACTGGGCCAGGCGACCGGCAGCGTCGACCCCTTCCCGCGTCGTTCCGCGGGCGGGGTATAGCCCCCCGCGGAGCATCCCGACCGCCGCCAGCGTGTGAACTTCGCGTCCCTCGCGCACGTCGCGTTCCAGCGCGAACTCCTTGGACAATCAACCCGCGCAAAACCGCCGTTTGTGCGATACCATCCCGTTCCCCCCGGGCCGAGCGCTAGGCCCAACCTGCCCGATCAAACCCCGAGAGTGACCCGCGTTCATGGCACGATCCCGCACGAAACTCGGTGAGATTCTGGTCTCGTGGAAGATCATCAACAAGGATCAGGCCGAGAAGGCCGCCACCGTCGCCAAGGGCTCGGGCAAACGCCTGGGCGAGGTTCTCACCGAACTCGGTTTCGCCACCGAAGAGAACGTCGCCAAGGCCCTTGCCAACCAGTTCGGCATGGAGTACGTCGATCTCTCGGTCCACGGCGCCTCGGCCCAGATCGACACCTCCCTCATCCCCGACGACCTCATCAAAAAGAACCTTGTCCTGCCGATGGGCAAGGCCAACGGCAAACTGAAACTGCTCGTCCATGACCCCATGGACATCGAGCTGATGGACAAGCTCCGCTTCCGCCTCAACCTCGAGGTCGAGCCCAAGATCGCCAGCCGCAGCCAGATCCGCGCCTACATCGAGGGCACGCTCAAGTCGGCCGAGCGCAAGATCGCCGCCACCGAGTCCCTGGTTTCCGAGTCCATCGACCGCTCGGTTGACCGCTCGGTCGACAAATCCATCGACATCGCCGGCGAGGATGCGCCGATCGTGCGACTGGGCAACCGCATCCTGTCCGAGGCGGTCAAGATGCGGGCGTCCGACGTCCACATCGAACCGATGGCCGACCGCGTCCGGCTCCGATACCGGATCGACGGCGTGTGCATCGAGCGCGACAACCTGCCCAAGCGCATGCAGAACGCCCTTCTGAGCCGCTTCAAGCTGATGGCCGGCATGAACATCGCGGAGAAACGCGCCCCGCAGGACGGGCGGATCAAGCTGGGCGTCGACGACATCTTCATCGACTTCCGCGTCAGCGCCTGCCCCGCGTACCACGGCGAATCCGTTGTCGCCCGTATCCTCCGCCCGGATTCGGTCCGCATCGGCCTGATCAACCTGGGCTTCGAGCAGGACAACCTCAACGTCTTCAACCGCATCATCCGCCGTCCCAATGGCATCTTCCTGGTCACGGGGCCCACCGGCTCGGGCAAGACCACCACCCTGTACTCCGCGCTCGACGTGCTCAACAAGCCCGACAAGAAGATCATCACCGCCGAGGACCCCGTCGAATACAACTTCGACGGCATCAATCAGTGCCAGGTCAAGGAGGGCATCGGCCTGGGCTTCAAGGAGATCCTGCGGTCGATGCTCCGCCAGGCGCCCAACATCATCCTGGTGGGCGAAATCCGCGACCGCGAGGTGGGTGAGATCGCGATCCAGGCCGCCCTCACGGGCCACCTGGTGTTCTCGACGCTCCACACCAACGACGCGCCTTCCGCCATCACGCGCCTCGTGGACATGGGCATCAAGCCCTTCCTGGTCGCCTCTTCTATCCAGGCCATCATGGCCCAGCGCCTCATCCGCATCCTGTGCCCCAAGTGCAAGCAGGTCGACCCCAATCCCGACCACAAGTACCTTTCCCTGATCGGCCTGACCCCGGCCGACGCCGTTGGTCGCGTCTACAAGCCCGTCGGCTGCGACAACTGCAATCGCACCGGCTTCCGCGGGCGCAAGGCCATCTTCGAGCTCATGGTCCTCAACTCACAGATCCGCGACCTGGCCTTCAACCTCGCCCCGCTCTCCGAAATCCGAAAGGCCGCCCTGGCCAACGGCATGCGGGGCCTCGTGGAAGACGGCAAGATCAAGGTTCTCGGCGGCGTCACGACCCCGGACGAGATCGCCAAGGTCGCCCAGGTCGAGAACCAGCACTAGACCCCGGCGAAAGCACCCGCGACGACCGGCCACCCAGGGCCCGACCTCCAGGACTCAGGACCAAAGGACTCAGCACGCTTCTCCGACCGCCGCTCACACCCATAGCACCCTCAGGATCCCCTCATGTCCACGATGCAAATCGACCGCCTCCTCGACACGGTGGTCAAGCTCGGCTCGTCCGACCTCCACCTGACCGTGGGCAGGCCGCCGACCATTCGCCTTCACGGCCACCTCCGGAACCTCCAGACCAAGGTCCTGGACTCCGAAGACATGGTCGCCCTGATGAAGGCGATCACGCCCGAGCGAAACCAGCAGGAGCTCCAGGAGGAAGGCGGCACCGACTTCGGGTTCGCCTACGGCGAGGCCGCCCGGTTCCGCGTTTCCGTCTTCCGTCAGCGAGGCGATCTGGCCATCGTCTGTCGCCAGATTCCTAACAAACTCTTGACGCTGGAGCAGATCGGCCTGCCCGAAATGTGCCGCGAGCTCATCCGCAGGCCCCGCGGCATGTTCCTGGTGACGGGCCCGACCGGCTCGGGCAAGACCACCTCCCTGGCCACGATGATCGACTTCATCAACCAGAACATGGATCGCCACATCGTCACGATGGAAGACCCGATCGAGTACTACCACAAGCACAAGAAGTGCATTGTCAATCAGCGTGAGGTCGGCAACGACGTCCCCAACTTCGCCGAGGCTCTCCGACGCGTGCTCCGCTCGGACCCCGACGTGATCCTCGTCGGCGAAATGCGCGACCTCGAAACCATCGAGTCGGCCATCCGCGCCGCCGAGACCGGCCACTTGGTGTTCGCCACCCTCCACACCACCGGAGCCGCCAAGACCATCGACCGTATCGTCGATGCCTTTCCCGTCACCCAACAGAACCAGATCCGCGTCCAGCTCTCCACCTCGCTCATCTGCATCCTGAGCCAGGTGCTCCTCACCCGGGTCGACACCCCCGGCATGGTCGCCGGCTACGAGTTCCTGGTCGTCACCCCCGCCATCGCCAACCTCATCCGCGACAACAAGACCTTCCGCATCGACTCCATGATCCAGACCGGCAAGAAGTTCGGCATGCAGTTGCTCGACGACCACCTCTGGAGCCTCTACACCCGCGGCATGATCTCCGCTGAGGAGATGGTGGACAAGAGCAAGAATCCGGCTGACCTGACGGACAAGGTGCATAAAATCGGACGAACCGTCGGCCGTACCGAGCTGGATACCGAGGACGACTCGGCGCCAGCGGCCAAGGAAGCGGCCAAACCGAAGGCCTGACGGGGTGTCTGGATCGCGTCGAATGCGACACATTCCAGTTGTCGCGTCTGTTTTTGTAGGACATCTGGGGTACTTGTGTGGATCCTTCCGGTTATGATGCCCGAATCGGGTGTCGTTGATCGTTGCGGGGGATCCCTGTCTGCTTGGAGGCGACATGTCGAGTGGGCCGAGCAACATCAGTGGTGGCAGCGGCGTGACGGGCGGGAGTGGCAGTTCGGGCAAGATCGACCCGGCTGAGTTCAAGGGTCGCAAGCTCGGGCGGGTGCTCACCAAGATGGGCAAAGTAACCCGGGACCAGGTCCACGAGGCGTTGACGATCCAGCAGACCCGGAAGGTTCCGCTGGGGCAGCTGCTCGTGGAACTGGGTCACTGCAACGCGAATGACGTGGCGGCGGCCTTGGCGGGCCAGGCCGGGATGCTGTATCAGGACCTGTCGGGGGTCAATGAACTGCCTGCGGAGGTGGTGGCCGCCCTTCCTTCTGAGAACGCCAAGACGTACCAGATCGTCCCGATCGAGTTCAATCCGGTGAGCAAGCGCCTCAAGATTGCGATGAAGAGCGCGGACAACTTCCGGGCGGTGGACGACCTTCGCCTGCTCATGGGCTTCAAGGTGGACGCGGTGGTGAGCGACACGGCATCGATCGACCGGCTGCTGGGCAAGTACTTCAGCAAGGCCGAGTCGATGACGGACGTGGTCTCGTCGCTTGCCGGCGACGCCAAGTTCAAGGGCCTGGAAGGGCGCAGCGACGCCTCGATCGACCTGGACGCGGTGCTGGAGGCGGCCAGTGACAACCAGGTGATCAAGCTGCTGAATCTGGTGCTGCTGCAGGCGATCAAGGACAAGGCGTCGGACATCCACTTCGAGCCGTTCGAGAACGAGTTCAAGATGCGGTACCGCATCGACGGCGTGCTGTACGAGATGGTGCCCCCGCCCAAGCACCTTGGCCCGGCCATCACCAGCCGTATCAAGGTCATGTCGAACCTCGACATTGCCGAGCGCCGCCTGCCTCAGGACGGTCGGGTCGAGCTGACCGTCGGTGGCCGCCCGGTCGACCTTCGCGTGGCGGTGCTTCCGACCATGCACGGGGAGAGCGTGGTGATGCGTGTGCTGGATCGCGCCAACGTCGAACTCAGCCTGGATCGCCTGGGCTTCCGCGAGAATGACCTGACGCTGTTCCGGGGTTTGTTCAATCGCCCCAACGGTATCGTGATCGTGACGGGCCCGACCGGCTCGGGCAAGACGACCACGCTGTACGCCGCCCTGGCCGAGCTCAACGACATCGAGACCAAGATCCTGACGGCAGAGGACCCGGTCGAATACGACATCGACGGGCTGTGCCAGTGCCAGACCAACAACGAGGTGGGGACGACGTTCGCCAAGCTGCTGCGCTCGTTCCTGCGTCAGGACCCGGACATCATCCTGGTGGGCGAGATCCGCGACCTTGAGACCGCGCAGATCGCGGTGCAGGCGTCGCTGACGGGGCACATGGTGCTCTCGACGCTGCACACGAACGACGCGCCGAGTTCGATCATCCGCCTTGTCGACCTTGGCATGGAGCCGTTCCTTTTGACCGCGACGATCGAGGGCATCCTGGCCCAGCGCCTGTGCCGCACGGTGTGCAAGAACTGCCAGGAGGAGTACACGCCCACCGAGGAGGAGCTGATGGAGCTCTCGCTGAGGCCGATCGACGTGCGGGGCAAGCGTTTCTGGCGCGGCAAGGGCTGCGATGTCTGCCACAACTCGGGCTACAAGGGTCGAATCGCCATCTTCGAGATCCTGGCGATGGACGACGAGATCCGCGAGCTGGTGATGAAGGAGGCCAGCACCGCGGTCATCCGCGACCACGCCAAGAAGCGGGGAATGCGGACGCTGCGCGACTGCGGCCTGCTGGCGATCTATGACGGACTCACGACGATCGATGAAGTGGTCCGCGAGACAATCGCGGATGATTGACAGAGCCCCGAGCGTGAGCGCGGGAACGGAGCGACGAAGCGACGGGTTTCAAGTTTGAGATCTCAGAATCCAGAGTCCAGAATCAGAGTTTCCGACTCGGCCTCTTCTCGTGGGACCAACGGCACGGCGTGGAGCACGACTCATGGCGACCTTTGCGTACGAAGCGTTGAATGCGGCCGGCAAGCCCCAGAAGGGCACCGTGGACGCCAAGTCCTCCGAGGAGGCGATCCAGCGGATCAAGAGCCAGGGGTATTACCCCACCCAGGTCCGCGAGCAGAAGGTCAAGAAGACCGGGCAGATCGACCCAGCGGCCGCGGGGACGGCCAAGAAAAAGAAGAAGGGCGGCGGCTTCGCGATCGGCAAGGCCTCGGCCAAGCAGCTCACCCTGTTCACTCGTCAGCTGTCCACGCTTCAGGATGCGGGCCTGCCCCTGCTCCGCTCCTTGCAGATCCTGGAGACCCAGCAGAAGCCGGGCGTGATGAAGAACACGCTCCTGGGCGTGTGTGAAGAGGTCGAGGGCGGCTCGTCGCTGTCGGAGTCGATGAGCAAGCACCCCAAGGCCTTCGACAAGCTGTACACCAAGATGGTGGCCGCCGGCGAGGTGGGCGGCGTGCTGGACGTGATCCTGCAGCGTCTGGCCGAGTTCATGGAGAAGAGCCAGAAGCTCAAGGCCAAGATCAAGGGTGCGATGGTGTACCCCATCGCGGTGGTGACGGTGGCGATCGCCATCCTCACGTTCATCATGCTGTTCATCATCCCGAAGTTCGAGGAGATCTTCACGGACTTCGGCGTGGCGCTTCCCGCGCTGACCACGTGGCTGATGGCCACCAGCCGCTGGGTCGCCGGCACGGTGCCGGGCCAGGCGGTCCCCGGGTTCATCTTCGTGGTGGCGTTCCCGTTCGTGGCCTTCACGATGTGGAAGCTGATCCGCAAGGCCGGCCCGGGGCGTGCGGCGACCGACTGGATCATGCTCAAGATCCCGGTGTTCGGGACGCTGGTCAAGAAGACGGTCATCGCCCGCTTCACCCGCACGCTGGGAACGCTGATCGCCGCGGGCGTGCCGATCCTCGAGGCCATCACCATCACCAAGGAGACCTCGGGCAACTGGGTCTACGAGAAGGCCCTGGGCAAGGTCCACGACTCGATCCGCGAGGGCGAGAGCTTCGCCGGCCCGCTGCGCGAGAGCAAGACCTGCGACGCCATCGTGGTCAACATGATCGACGTGGGCGAGGAGACCGGCGAGATGGACACCATGCTCCTCAAGATCGCCGACAACTACGACGAGGAGGTCAACGTCGCCGTCGCCGCGCTCGTGAGCCTCATCGAGCCCCTCATGGTCGTGATCCTGGGCGGCATGGTCGGCACCATCGTGGTGGCGATGTTCCTCCCGCTGGTTGCCATGATCGAGAGCCTCCAGGGTGGTGCGTCTTCCGGCGACGTTTGATGGAGTTCGAGCCCCCGGCGGGAGCCGGGGGTCAGACGACCGGGCGTGTCGAGTGTCCGGGTTTCACGATTCCGTGTGTCCAGGTTTCACGATTCCGTGTGTCCAGGTTTCACGATTCCGTGTGTCCGAGGCGCGATGTGCCGGGGTGAAGAGAGTCGACCATGAACACTGAGGCTCGCACAACTCGGTTGGCTCTCTCCGCGGGTGACATCGCGATGGGCCGCGCTCGGGCCTTCACCATCATCGAACTGCTCGTCTCGATCCTGGTGATCTCGATTCTGATTGCGATCCTCATCGTCGCGGTCAACGCCGCCCTCAACGCCGCACGCCGCGGCGGCGAGCAGCAAACCGTCGCGGGCCTCCAGACCGGCATCGGGCTCTTCCAGGGCACCTTCGATAACCGCCTGCCCCCGATGGTGTGGGATGGCGATCCCATCGAGCTCGTCAGCGACTCCTCGGCCCCGACCATCACCGGCGCGCCGACCGAGGGCCCCGTCGATCCGCCCGCGTTCCCAACGCCTCCCCCCGGCACCGCCCGTCGCGTGGCGACCTACGACGCGATCTATCAGGACGGGGGGGCGGTCGTTCTGACAGGCCGCAAGCCCAGCCTCGGCGGCGACCCCACTCCGCTGTTCGACCCGCTCCAGGATCCGCGTTACAGCAAGTTCGCGCTGCCCATCTTCCTGGGCGGGCTTCTGAGTGAGGACGCCGACGGCGTCTCGGGGCCGGGGATGCGGCTCACCTACACCAACCGCGGCGGCTGGTCCCTGGGCGGCCAGAGCCAGGTCCGCGAGCCCCTGTTTGCCATGGCCAACGAGCGCGGCGTCCAGACCTCCTACGTCTCGATCGACGAGCGTCGCGAGCACGGCGACACGGGCCTGCAGCCGGGCGATGAGGACGCCGACCCGGACCGCACCGCCTACGTCAACGCCCAGGGCGTCGCCATCCGCTACTACCGCTGGGTGCAGAGCGACCCGGCCGCCACGCAGGGCGCGAACCAGGGCACGCTGGGTTTCCTGAACCTGCCGCTGGTGCTCCGCGATCCCGAGGACTGGGACGACCCCGACGAGCCCGGGCCTCGCATCTCCACCGAGCTCCGCTCCGCGACGTACGCGCTGGTCAGCGCGGGGCCCAACGGGGTGTTCGGGATCGAGCCGATCGGCCTGCTGCGCGAGCGGCTGGGCACCGGCGGCAACGTGGCCGAAGAGGTCGTGCGTCACGAGGCTTGGGCCGACAACGTCGTGAGGCTTGGACAGTGAGAGACGCGATCGGACATCCTGAAGCGGCGATGACGCGGACCATGGCACCCCCGGGCGGCGCGCGCCGCGCGTTCACCATCACCGAACTGCTCGCGGTGATCACGATCATCGTCGTGCTGGTCTCGGTCGCGGTGCCGGCCTTCGTGGGGATGCTTCGCTCGACCAACCAGGCGCTGGCCAACAGCAACTTCCGCATCGCCCTGTCCTCGGCCCGCGATACCGCGGTGCGTTCGGCGGGGCTGAACGACTCCGCGGCCGTGTTCTTCTACGAGCCGGGGGGGCGCACCTCGATCGTCACCTGCATCGCGGTGGGCGAGCTGGATGGGCGGACCATGTGGGCGATCGACCCGCTTACGGAGGCAGTTCAGTTGCCCCCGGGGTGGATGGTCAGCGGGTTCGCGGCGGCGGGAACCATCTATAACGGAACGTCGGCCGCGGGCGGACCGACCAACTCACCCAAGTGGTACGACTCGGCCGACGATCGTTACGACCCGGCTGTGGACAACTGGGTGTTTCCCGAGACGGGGTTCTTCCGCACGAGCAACGCCGGTCGCGACACGACGCCGGGCGATCGCGGCGAGTTCCGCCAGACGTTCATGGTGCGGTTCGATGGGCGGACCGGGGGCGTGGCGCTCGATGATCGGTCCGAGGGGCTGTGCTTCTCGCCGGACCTGAGCCTTGGGCGCGGGGCCCAGGCGTGGCGGCAGCGAGCCAGCCCTTGGGCCGACGCCGAGTTCCGCCTTGACGGCGAGCTCGATCAGACCGCGTACCTGCGTCGCCTGCTGAGCCGCCCGTGGACATCCTCCAACGTCGATGATCGCGATCGTCTGGTTGGCCCGATCTCCAGCGACGCCGTGCTGGTCAAGCCCACGTCGCTCCTCGCCCTCTACAACATGCGCGACGTGGCGCAGGAGATCGCCCGCGAGCAGAACCCGACGGGCTTCCGCGGCGTCAACCGCGCGACCGGTTCGCTCTATGAGCCGCCAGCCAGTGCGAGCAGCCCGGACTTCACGCTCCGCTGGGCCCAGGAGATGAACCGCGCCATCCCCAGCGTCGCGCGTCTGTTCACGATCGATCGATACAACGGCGGGGTGGTCGAGGTAACGCCATGAGAAACTTCACGACAGCAGCATATGTCTCTGGTCCGAGCCTCCGGCGGGAGCCGGGGGTCGAGGCGCCGTGGGCGCAGAGGGAAGCGCTGGCGATGGTCGCCCGGGGTTGGGACGACCCGCGTCATGCCTCCCTCTGCGCCCCGGCGCCTCTGGGCGACCGGGCAGGGCGTGTCTCTCGCGCCTTCTCGCTGGTCGAGGTGTTGATCGCGGTGTTCGTGATGTCCCTGGGCATGTTGGGGCTGGCGTCGATCTTCCCGGTGGTTCTCCGCGAGCAGCGGGCCGCGGGCGATTCCACCGAGGGCACGATCGCCCTGGGCTCGGTCGAGGCCGCCCTGCGGGCCAACCTCGAACTCAATCGCCGCGGCAACCAGGTCGGCTGGGGCATCCTGCAGGACGACGACAACCAGAACAACGGCTGGTCGCCCGAGGGCCAGTGGCAAGTGCCCGAAGTCACGGGCGGTGGCGATCCGACGGGCGACTCGCGCATGTCCGTGAACGGCTCCACCGGTCTGCTGCGGTTCCATTCCGAGAACTCCAGCGGGCGACCGGCCAACCTGTACCCCAATGGCGACGACATCCTGATCCCGCAGTCGGCCCGCCTGGGGCCGGGCGCGTTCCTCCGCGGGGCCAATCCGCGCGTGGACTGGATTCTGGGCGCACGCCGCGTCATCACCAGGGTCGACAAGACCAACCAGCCGCTGCCGACCGACACCGACGAGATCGAGGTGGTGGTGTTCGTGCGTCCGATCGACCGCGGCATCCAGGTTCCCCGCCGCGACCGCGACACCAAGCCCGACTGGGCCCGCTTTGGTCGTTCCATCAACTTGTCCGACGTGATTTTGCAGCGCGAGATCGCGTTCAACGGTGGCCGCCCCGGCGCCAAGACCAGCGAGGCGAGGGTCGCCGTGGGGGTGCGCCCCAACGACCTGGCCCCCACCGGGGATGGACGCGGCCAGTACGCCGCTCCGTTCACGTTCGAGCTGAGCGATTACCAGTTCGACGACACCGCGCCAGGCCCGACCAATCGCGACCGCCTCCAGATCGCCCTGCCGGCCAACTCGCCGCTGCTCCGCATCATCTCGCAGCCCGGCCAACGGATCGTCGACGCCCGCGGCACCGTCTACCGCGTGCGGGGCTACTCGTCGGCGGACCCCCGCGTGGTGCTGATCGACCCGCCGGTGGCGGACTCGGTGACGGACAGCGAGGACCTGAGCAAGATGGTCGCCAGCCCGGTCATCCCGGTGTCGGTCGAGGTCTTCAGGGTCAGGCCGTGACGGAGAACAGTCGGCGGGCCGATGGTGGCCGCGTCGAGCATTCGGTTGTCGGAGCATCGCGTGCCGGGGGAACCAAGCGTTTCGGGCGTGTCTGGAAGGTTGGAACGAGCATGAAGATCGGCAGGCACATCCCGGGAATCGTCGTCCGCGAAGCAAGCGGCGGGGCACGCGTGCGTCCGTCGCGTCGCCCATCGCACAGTCGGACGCGCCGCCGCCTGGCCTTCACGCTGCTCGAGCTGCTGGTGGCCATCGGCGCGTCGGTCATCATCGCGCTCGCGCTGGCCCAGCTGTTCCGCACCACCGGCGACACCGTCACCAAGGGCCGTCGCGCTGCGTACTTCAACTCCTACGCCGCCATGCTCCAGCGGACCCTCTCGCAGGACTTCGCCCAGATGTCCCGCAGCGGGTACATGGTCATCCGCCACGAGGTCACCAACAACGGCGCGAACATCCCCATCCAGACCAGGGTCGGCCTCTTCCGCGGCCAGGCCGGCGCGCTGGCCCGACCCCGCCGGATCGACGAACTCACGTTCTTCGCCGAGGGCAAGTTCGCCTCCGCGCGTGAGGCCGTGCATCCGGATCTGGGCGCCCGGTCCTCGCAGGCTCGGATCTACTACGGGCACGGCGCGGTTTCCCCCAACTTCACGAGCGTGGGCGACCAGTACTACTACGGCAAGAACGCGGTCTTCAACTACCCCAACAATCTGGCCGGGCGACTGGGTGAAGCGGGTCGCCCCAACGCGTTCGCCAGCGACTGGATCCTGCTGCGCCACCAGACGCTGCTGGCGGTTCCGCCCGCGGTTACGCGCGATTTCCCGGTGGTTGCTCCCGATCGGGTGTGGGGTCTGGATCCCGGTGCCCCCGGATCAAACGTTGAACTTCGCCTGCGCGACAAGGACCGCCAGATCGCCGCGCAGCCCGCCGCATCATCGATCTTCCGCGCCATGAACCGCGCCCCGCAGCCCAACAACCCCAATGCGTACCCGGTCCAGGGCGGCTGGGCACGCCCCTCGATCCTCACCTTCAACTCGGGGCTCGTCGATATCGCCACCACCGACCTGGCCGAGGTCCGGGCGTACATCATGCAGATGCACAATGGCAGCAACGGCCCGCTCCCCGATCCCATCACCCCCAGCCAGTCGCCCGGCAATCCGTCGCTGTTCGGCGTCACGCTCCCGGTGCCCCAGTCCTACACGCCCCGCCTGCCCAACGCAGTGGGCGCCAGTGTCGTCGCGGGCGAGCAGGCCCTGCTCTACAACATGCACGCCTGGATGCGCAACGGCATGCCCACCAACTCGCACGCCGACCTCGGCATGCAGCAGGCCCAGGTCTCCGAGGTCCCCCGCACCCGCATCCGCTGCGCCGACTTCGCCCAGAACCTTCCCGCCATCCTCGCCGACCCCGCCCTCCAGGGCACCGGCAAGCAGTTCCAGCGCTCCGACCTCATCAGCAACGAACGCATGCTCACCGCCTCCAACCTCGTCCCCCACTGCTCCGAGTTCATCGTCGAGTGGTCCTTCGGCGAGGTCAATCGCGTCACCGGCGAACCGATCTGGTACGGCACCAGCATCCCAAACGACACCAACAGCGACGGCATCGCCGACACCCTGGGCTTCACCTACTACGACTACGACCCCGTCGTCGACCCCCAGCAGGCCACCCTCTTCCTCAACCGCCAGACCGCCGAGTTCACCACCGTCGACACACAGCATCCAGTTGATCCCCGTCTCATTTACGGGCTCGGGTTCAACACCATCGGCGGCCCCTCGGCCCGCCCGCTGGCCGCCCACTTCGGCTTCACCGACCCGACGTACGACCCCGCCAGCGGCAACGACCTCCAGACCCTCCCGTGGGCCTGGCCCGCGATGGTCCGTATCACCATCACCCTGGCCGACCCCTCCGACACCACGATCGAGCGGACCTTCCAGTTCGTCTTCAAGACCCCGCCGGCGGGAAGGAACTAACCGCAAGCGACCGAGTGATTCAGTCACGCAGTGACGCAGTGACGAAGTCGGAGCAAGACAGCCAGACAGGGCGGCGTGAAGAGCGCCCTTGATTTGAGAACGTGTGGTCGACCAGGCAATCGACCGCACGGATCGATCGACGGATTCCGGATTCAGCGCGCTTCGGCATGGTTCGTGGTGGATGGCGTGGAGATGACCCCGGCGCGTGGCAGTGACCGGGGCGGGCGGGGCCGACAGTGGGCCCGCTCACAGTGCCCAGAGGCCCGCCCGCAAGGGCCTCAGGTCGGCCGCAGGGCCATAGGCCGCCCGTAGGGCGTTATAGGAGGTTTCGAGAATGGACATCATCCGCCGGGCATTCCAGAAGTTGACCAGGCGCGGCCTTGGGCATCGCGCCCCCGATGGCGTCGTCCGGGTCTACCGCGTCTCGGCGGCGGGGTCCGTCCGCGCCGTCGCCGGCGCTCCCATCGGCCTGGCCCCTTCCGCCGGGTCCCGCCGCGGCACGGTCCTGATCATCGTGCTGGGCACCCTCGCCCTCATCGCCGTCATCGCCGTCACGTACGCGGTGGTCGGGCGGGCCGATCGCCGGGCCTCGGCCGCGTTCGTGGGGAGCGTCCAGCGCGAGGAGATGCCCGCGCTGGTGCGGGACTACATCGCCAACATCGTGGGGCGGGACGCGGTGGCGACCTATCGCGACGGCGGGGGCATCCTCCGGCGCGAGGCATTCGACTACCCCTTCACCGATCCGATGATGCGCAGCATCCCGGCGGGCCAGACGGGCGTGACCAACATGCAGCCGGTCGCAAGCAGCTACCGCTCCATGGTCCGCTTCTCGCCTGAGGGCACCTTCTCCGACGAGATCACCACCGATCCAACGCTCGCCCAGATCCAGAGTCTCGGCAGCCTCGGAACCCCGTACGCCATCCTGGTCCCCAGCGATCCTTGGCTGGCCTCGACGCAGGCGACCAATCTTCGCCTCGACGACGACGTGCCCGACGACGGCTACCCGCAATACAACATGCGCGACTGGGGCAACATCACCAATGTGTCTCCGGACGGTCGCTTCGTCAACCTGTGGAATCTCCGCAACAACTTCGCCGTTCCCAGCGGCTTCGACATCGTTCCCAATCCGAATGCCGCCAACTTCAAGCAGGGCAACCAGATTTCCAGCCGCCTGACCCTCAACGGGCCCGGCGGCCAGCCCTTCACGGCCACCGTGCCCCAGATCCGCGACGACGGCACCATCGCCAGCCCCAACGTTCCCGCCCACTGGACCGACCGCCAGCGCGGCGCGTTCCGCCCCGCCACGGGCATCCCGACCATCGGCTGGAGTCAGGCTGAGCACCCCTCCTACCAATGGGCCGACGCCGACGGCGACGGCTTCTATGACGCCCGCTGGTTCGAGTTCATCGACCTCACCCAAGGTGTGGATGACCCCCGCGCCATCTTCCCGACCGACCCGGCCTACCGCTGGTTCGCCGCGGTCCGCGTGGTCGATCTCTCCGCCGCCGTCAACGTCAACACCGCGACCGACTTCCTCGCCCCGCCAGACGCCGCGGCCGCCAACTACGACGCCCCCGGCGGCACCCCAGCCGATGTCGATCTCCGCCGCCTGCTGAGCGGAGAGGACACCCGCGAACTCGCTGGCGGCATCGGCTACGACGGGCTCCGCCCCCCCGCGCTGCCCAACAACCCCAACGCCGTCAACGCCGCCTCTGCGCAGTACACCGGCGCCATCCTCCAGCAAGGCCTTCCCCCCGTCGAGAGCGCCGAGTGGATCGGCGAGGCCGCGTACAACAACATCCGCTATTTCCTCGAGTACGGCCTGGTTGCCCCGCCCCAGATCCGCCTCGAAGTCCCGGCCTTCCCCAACTTCATCACCTACATCAACCGCCAGCACGGCGCCACGGTCCTCGCCTCAGACCTGCTCCGTCCCCAGACCGTGGCCGCCCGCCGCACCCTTTACGACACCATCACCGGCCAGGGTGCCGACCTCTCGGTCAGCCTCTTCGGCATCGACACCGAGGCCGAGCTGCTCCACTTCCGCGGGGCCAACGATCCGAACTTCAACTCCACGCTCGAACTTGTCGCCGATGGCCGCCTGGGGGCCGCGCCCGAACTCACGCGGCACGGCCCGTTCCGCGGCTCGCGCGACTCCCTGATCGAGATCGCCCAGCGCGACCGCAGCGACGAGGGCGGCGGCCTGGTCGCCCCCGGCACGCTCGAGCCCGAGAGCCCCGACGGCATCGCCGACCTCGACGCCATGACCCAGATGCTGGTCGATCTCCGGCAGTACGCCACGACCCTCAGCGCGTCCCGCCCCATCCGCAACACCGTCCTCAGCACCGCGTCTCCCCTCCCCCCCATCGGCGCCAACGACCTGCCGCTCGACCTGGGCGCCGGAACCCTCAGCCAGAACAGCCTGTTCAGCATCTACGCCGACGCGCTGCTGCCCTTCTCGGGCTTCCTTGAAACCTGGCTGGCCCCCGCCGACCCCACCGGCGCCCAGTATCGCACGCTCTCTTACGGGCACGCCGGGTCGGAACTCGCGATCCGCCACGCGGCCCACATGGCCGTCAACATGGCCGACGCCATGGACTCCAACTCCGAGATCAGCGTCGCCACGCTGCTGGTCGATGAGAACGTCCGGGACGACCTGAACGCCGACTACGACCCGCCGCCGCCCCCCGGGCAGCAGCCCACGGGCACCGTCTACGTCAAGCCGATGGGGGCATCGGGCACCGGTCGCGACAACCCGTGGGCCGCGTGGGTCGATGGCGGGCAGCTCGACCTGGGCGCGGATCGCCTGGCCGACACCGGGGACGGCTCGGTGGTCCTCAGCCCCGCGGTCAACGTGTACGGGCTCGAGGCCCAGCCCTTCCTCACCGAAGTGGCCGGCTTCGTGCTGTACACCGATGCACCGGCGGGCGCGGGCGGGGACACCGAACTGCCCATCGAGCCCATCACGATCAACGGCGCGATCAATGAGAACAACGCCGACCTGGCCTTCCAGGCCGTCGCGTTCCAGGTCACCAATCCGTTCGGCAGCCCGATCAATCTCTCTGGCGTCTCTGGCTCGCGTGAGTTCAAGTACTACATCGAGTTCGGTGGACGCTTCTACCGCTTCCCCGACCTCGATCCCGCCGTGGCCCCCGGCTCCTGGAGCGGCACGCTGGGCTCCAACGAGACCCGCGTCTTCTACGTCCCGGCCCGTCCGCGCCAGGATGTCCAGACCCGGTGGGACCTGATCAACGCGGGCCCGGGCCCGAACCTCGCCGACTTCCTCAACTCGATGATGGCCGTCGGCAGCAGCGCGGCCTCGGGGCAACGCGGGCCGCCCCCGGTGCAACTGACCGAGTTCGATCCCCTCAATGGCGGGAACATCAACTTCGCCGCCGGCGGCGGCGACCCCGGCGCCTTCGTCAACCGACTCGACGCCGGGCCCGGGCGTGACATCACCCAGGCCCGCCTCTGGCGCACCCATCTCGCCACCGGTTCCACCAGTGTGGGCACTCCCGCCGAGACCTACACCCAGAACTCCCGCGAGAACGACGTGCTGGCTGATCGTCTCCGCGGCTCCGACGCGTCCAGCCGGAACAGCACGCTCGACCTGCAGATCGACCTGACCGACGACGAGGTAACCGACGCTCTCGCCCTCACCTTTGATACCGGCTTCTCGGTCATGCTCTGGGGCACCATCACGCGCCCCAGCGACTCCGACACCCCGGGCGTCCTCTCGCAGCAGGACATCGTCTGGCTCCCGGCCTATTGCCTCGAGACCAAGGCTCCCACCGCCACGCTGAACACCGAGCGTGATGAGGGCGTCAACCGCAACGCGCTCGACCTCAACGACTTCACCGCCACCTCAGGCCTCGAACTCGCCACCACCTTCTCGCTCCTGGTCAGCGGCGCCACCGGCGCCCCCGTCATCGATACCCTGGCCACCCAGGCCAGCCTGAAGACCAACAACCCCCTGGGTTCCAACCGTCAGGGCCAGTCCTGGAGCGATCTTCGCGCTGAACTCTACCAGGGTCTCGGAGACACCAGCATCCCTGGCGTCCGCGCCCTGCGCCCCTTCGACATGCTGCTCGCCCGCGGCATCGGTGCCAGCCTCGAAGTCGACGCGTCCCTCAACGTCAACTCCAACCTCACCGGCTGGACCACCGTGGGCGAGGCCACCGCCCTCGCGCTTGACTACGACGTCGGATTCCAGGGCACCAACCTCATGTGGAGCCCGGGCCGCCCAGCCACCTCTCCTCAGGGCCCCGGCTCGCTCGATCGCGGCCACCTCGTTCTCGACCAGTTCGTTCCGTTCATGGACATCACGCCGTCCGCCGCGCCCACCTTCGACCCCGCCCAGGACTACGCCTTTGGCGACGGCATGCCGCTGGCTATGGGCATCGTCCAATCGTTCCGCTCGCTGGGCAACCAGTACGGCACCGAACGCCGCGGCACGCCGGGCCTCATCAACATTAACACAGCCCCGCTGGTCGTCCTGCGCACGCTTCCGATGCTCAGCCCCAGCCACGGGGCCGACCCCTCCACCTTCGCCACCACCCCGCCCACCGGCTGGTGGGGTGATCCAACTGGCCAAGGCCTTGATTCCGACGCCGCCAGCATGCTTGAAGCCTATCGCGACGGCGTCACCCGCTTCCCGCGCGGCGACTCCCAGGGCAACGCCCCAGTCCCGCCCAACGACATCATCGACTTCGAGATTGGCCGCCGCCTCCGGTCAAACATCATCGCCATCCGTGAGATTCCGGGCTTCCGCTCGCTGGGCGAGGTCCTGGCCGCACGCGACGGGCTCACCCGCTCCGGCGGCGACCCGCTCCGCGCCGGGCCGCACGACATCGACCGACTCGGCCTCGACAACACACCCCTCAACATGATCGGCTTCGATCCAGCGGTCATCACCGGCGGCGGGTCGCCCATCGATTCGCTCACCGACGAACTCGACGAACGCTTCGCCCTGGTCAACTCCATCGCCAACTCCGTCTCCGTGCGAAGCGACACCTACGCCGTCTGGTTCGTCCTCCACGGCTACCGCGAGGGCGACTGCACGGGCCTGGCCCAGAACGACCCGCTCATCCCGGGCGTCTCCCGCCGCTTCCTCATGATCCTTGACCGCTCCAACGTCATGACCGCGGGCGACAAGCCCGCCATCCTCCTCTTCAAGGAAGTCCCCTACAGCCCCACCAGCGCGGGCGACGGCAGCGCGATCTAGCCGACTGCCTCTGGATCGGCACCCGACCTTTGTCGACCGAGTTCTAGAATCTCAACCGACATCTCCGCCGCGAGAAATCGCGACGGCCATCCAAGCCATCCACGCCAGCCGGCCCCTTCGATAGTGTCGTTGGGGTCGGCTTTCTTTTCCCTCCAACCCAACCGTCGCCAACGGTCGCCCACCACCCACGTCTCCGCGGGGTGGGAACTCGCGCAAGCCACCCGGTCGCTCGCGTCAAGAGTCCAAACCGCGTGCGCGTCACCTACCCTCCACACATCGTAAGGAGCAGCAACATGCCACCCTCAACGCTCGCATTCTCGGCCACCCGCTCGCGCCTCACCACACAACTCCTCGCCCTTCTCCTGGCCGCCCTCGCCCTCACCTCCCCGGGCTGCTCCACCGCACAGTCCATCTTCAACTCGCTCGACAAGCCCACCGCCCGCGTGGTCGGCGCGGAACTGACCGGCCTCACTGCCGCCGGCGCCACCCTCGACTTTGACCTCGAGGTCCAGAACCCCTATTCGGTTCCGCTGCCCATCGGCGCACTCGCAGTCGCCCTCTCCAGCGGCGGCACCCAGTTCCTCTCCGCTGATTCCCAGCCCGGCTCCTCCATCCCCGCCCGCCGCTCGGGCCGCGTCACCGTCCCCGCCAGCCTCGATTTCGCCTCCATGCTCTCCCTGCTCGAGGGCGTCCGTCCCGGCGCGGTCATCCCTTATCGCGCCGACGTCAACCTCGGCGTCGACATCCCCACCGGCGAGCGCCTCAGCCTCCCCCTCAGCCACGAGGGCCAGGTCCCCATCCCCGCGCCCCCCACCATCACCGTCCGCGCTGTCAACTGGGATGAGCTCTCCCTCCAGCGCGCCCGCGGCACCATGACCCTCGACATCGCCAACCCCAACCAGTTCGCCGCCTCACTCCGCACACTCGACTACGCGCTCTCGCTCGGCGGCTCACAGGTCGCCCAAGCCCGCCTCGCCCGCGGCCTCGACCTAGCCGCCAACGCCTCCGGCTCCCTCGAGGTCCCCCTCTCCTTCTCCACCTCCTCGCTGGGCATGTCGCTCATCCAGGCCGTCACCTCGGGCCACATCGACTATTCCCTCACCGGCGACTCCGACCTCTCGACCCCCTTCGGCCGCATCCTTATGCCCGTCACCGCCGTCGGGCGCAGCCCCACAACCAGATAGACCGGGTACACTGGCCCCGGCCCGGTGTATCGGTCGGGCAATCGCCACGCGCTGTTCCGGGCCACACGCACGCCGGATCGCGCCACGGAGCCCAGCATGGCACGGACGACGACAACGCGGTCGCGCATCTCCACCCGCAACCTCGCCCTCCTCGCGCTCACCACGGCCTTCACCGGGGCCACCGGGTGCGCCGGCTATCGCACCACCCCCGAGGCCCAGTCCAACTGGCCCGGCGGCCATCCAAACGTCTCCAGCGTTGAGGAATCCACCACCGCCGCCCTCAAGTGGGCGGTCCAGCGCGTGCCGCCGCCCGACTACAAGGGCTCCGGCGGCCAGTTCGCCATCAGCCCGCCCCACGGCCTGCGCCAGAGCCGCTACCTCCGCATGGTTGCCGACCTGGGCCCTGACGCCTACCCCGTCACCATTGACAGCGAGCACCTGCCCACCTATTACGTCGGCTCCGTCGTGGTCCGCGGCTCCTTCGCCACCATCGACATCCACTGCCCCGTCCTCGACAGGTACGGCGACCTGGCCTTCAAGCCCTACACCATCGAGCTCGAAGGCGGCGTCACCCCGTGGCGCGTCGACAACATCCGCGCCTGGCAGATCGGCGCCACCCAGCCCCCGGCCAAGTACTACCTCCCCGCCACCGACGAGCATGTCGTCACCGAGGCCGCACCCGCCGAGGGCGCCTGACCACATCCCCACAACCACACGCCCCGCCCGGACAACCGCTCCGGGCCACCTCTCCCGCACGCCTCCCGGCCCCAGGAACCGCCCAAACAACCCACACCCCGGCCTCCAGCACTCCGGACCAAGGACTCAGGACTCCTATCATCTCCCCATGTCCCAGACCCTCTCGAAACCCACCTCCCCCACCACCCCCG